>JAKSCW010000054.1 GCA_022360375.1 Balneolales bacterium | reverse complement strand
TTTTATGTAAATCAGGTAGGGGCCAATACAGAATTGATTTTTGATGGAGATTCTTTGGCTCTTGATCCAACCGGATTTATTGTTACCCGCGATGAACGCTTCAAATCAACCTTTGTGGATGTGGAATATGATGCAAAAAATCAGACGTTAGAAGCTGGGAAGTATGCTGATTGCGAAAGGGTAGCTCCTTACAAAATTAAGACAATGTTTGAGGCGCTGGTGCTTGGAGTTCGGGATTACCTAAGAAAATCCGGATTAGGGAATAAAGTGGTGTTGGGTTTGAGTGGCGGAATTGATTCGGCACTGGTTTGTACTATTGCTGCTGAAGCCGTAGGACCAGAAAACGTTTTAGCCGTTACCATGCCTTCTAAATATTCCAGTGAGGGGAGTGTCTCCGATTCAGAAAAACTGGCAAGTAACCTGGGCGTTCAGCTTGAAAACATTTCCATTGGTCCCATCCATGACGCACTGGAATTACAATTGGCGCCTTTGTTTAAGGGTACCCCACCTAACGTGGCAGAAGAAAATCTTCAAAGCAGAAGCAGGGGAAACCTGTTGATGGCGATAGCCAATAAATTTGGTTTAATTCTTTTGGATACAGGTAATAAGTCGGAAACAGCGGTGGGATATGCCACACTATACGGAGATATGTCAGGTGGTTTGGGAGTTATTTCTGATGTATATAAAACAGAAGTGTATGAAATGTGCCGGTGGTTGAATGAAGAGTACTTTGGAAAAGAAGTAATACCGAATAGTATTATTGAAAAGGAACCAAGCGCTGAACTACGTCCGGATCAAAAAGATTCAGATTCTTTACCCGATTATGGAACTTTAGATGCCATTTTGGCTTCCTATTTAGAAGATCAGGATTCTTCAGAAGAAATCATTGCAAAAGGATACAATCCTGAAACAGTTACTAAAGTACTAGCTTTAGTTGACCGAAATGAACACAAGAGATACCAGGCAGCACCAGGGTTAAAAGTTTCTGCAAAGGCTTTTGGTACTGGCAGGAGATGGCCCATTGTGCAACAGTGGACAGGAACAGAAGATAAATTCCTGGAGCCTCATAAATTTAACGAAACAACTGCGTCATAAACGCTATCTTGTAAAAAATTGCGTTACCGAGTGGTTAAACTCGTAAAATTCTTTATTTAAAGTCATATTCATTACATTATATCATCTACAAATCTATTCAGATTCATGAGCAGAAAAATTCAACTAGCCATTATTGCGATTTGTATTTCAGGGTTGGGTTCTCTGAAAGCGCAAAATACAGACAGCGTGGTTATCAAAAATCAAGAAATGCCACAACGTTTCCTCCCTTATAACAGTCCTATGCCGGAGGAAGAAACTGATTTGGAACCAGCTTATACAGAATTAAACAGCCTCCAAAAAAATATTATCGAACGCATATCGGATGTTTATAAGCAATATGTGATGGCATTAGATGCCCAGCTCTATGATGACCCGATAAAAGCTGAGACCCACATAAACAATGCGGTAGATGCTTCTCAGGAGTTATTGGATGACTATCCGGACATTCGAAATGATCGGAGGTTTGCTGAACTTTCCCGAATAGTGGTTAGTGAATACCGGAATTTTTATGGCATTACCGAATCTGAATATGAACCCCAGGGTGAAATCTTTGCGATTCAGCAAGACTTCTTAGAGGATGAGGAAAATATCTCAGTAGATTTTGATTTTCCAACGGATTATGACATTCAAAAAACCCAGGTTCCTTTGCTTCAAAACCATCAGGTAAATCGCCATTTGGTGTATTATACCTTACGAAGACCTGAGGTAATGGAAGTGTGGAGAGAGCGTGCAGAGATTTATAAACCAATGATGGATAAAATTTTTGCAGAGGAAGGTCTTCCGCCCGAATTGGTCTATTTGGCCTACATAGAAAGTGGACTAAACCCTACAGCAAGAAGTTGGGCTTCCGCAGTAGGTATGTGGCAGTTTATTTCAGCTACAGGTCGTGTTTACGGGCTTGAAATCAACTGGTGGGTAGATGAACGACGTGACCCCGAAAAAGCAACCAGGGCGGCAGCACGTCATCTTAAAGATCTTCACAATATCTGGGGAGACTGGCACCTTGCAATTGCAAACTACAACATTAGCCCGAGAGGTTTAAATCGTGCAATAAACCGGGCAGGTGGAGTTAAAGACTATTGGGCAGCTTATCCGTATTTGCCGCGCGAAACCAGGGGGTATGTTCCGGGATATATTGCTACGACCATGATTAATATGAGTCCTGAAGAATTTGGATTTAAAAAGAGTTATGGGCAAGAGCCATACTCCTACGATTTGGTTGAAGTTGACGCACTTATGCCATTAGACTTGATGGCAGAGGCGATAGATATTTCTACCGATGAATTGAAATCATATAACCCGGAATTATTACGTTGGGCAACTCCTCCCGGGAATAAGTACATGCTTAAAATTCCAAAAGGAATGAAAGAGGAATTTGAGCTGGCTTATGTAGATTTACCAAAAGATCAGGCAAACCAGAGCATTACTATGCATACTGTTCGAAGTGGTGAATCGATTGGATTAATTGCCAGAAAGTATGGAACTACTGTGAGCGGGATTTTTGCCAGTAATGAAAATTTATCAACAACTATTTACCCGGGGCAGGTGTTGGCTGTTCCTTTACCAGCCGGCAGCGTAAATCAGCTTTCGGCTACTCGTCCTACAAACCAGCGGAGTGGAACTACAACCACGAGGTCAACGAATACGGTAAGTGCTCCTGCAAACTCGTCTAAGATGACTTATAAAGTTAAAACAGGTGATACTATTGGCCACATAGCAGAATGGTATGACGTACGAGCTTCTCAAATCCGAAGCTGGAATGGAATTGGAAATACAATTCGTGTCGGGCAAAATGTTACTGTGTATGTGCCAAATAACTTAACCGGGCATTACGAGAAGGTTGATGGGCTTTCATTCAGAGAAAAAGAGAA
>JAKSCW010000116.1 GCA_022360375.1 Balneolales bacterium | reverse complement strand
CTGGAACATTGGAGAAATTGACAATAACAACGTTGACTACAATTCTGAAAACGATGTTTTAATTGTATCAGAACGGGGTGGTACCGAAAACCCGGTTGTATCTGTGGCAACAATGGCTAATACCTCTAGCGTACTTGCAATTGATAATACATTTGAAGGTTTTGGTTCAGGCACAAGATTTGGAACATTTGACGGTTTCAGCGAGGCCGAAAAAAGGTTTTCCCTTTTTGCTGAACAACAAAATACATCCGTTTCAGGAACAGATGTTTCCGCTGTTGTTGCTACGGGGCCTTATTTTATCCCACCCGGTGAATCAATCTCTGTTGGATTCATTTATGCATTTGGGGAAACAGATGAGAAGCTTATCGATCAAATAAATGCGGCAAGAACTCTTAATGCTTTTACAGTTAGCGAATTGAATTCAAACATCAATAACTCATTTCCTAGCGAAACTTCTCTATTTCAGAATTATCCAAACCCCTTTAATCCCTCCACTACCTTTAACTTTACCCTTGGCGAAACCCAAAATGTGGAATTGTCTATTTATAACGTGCTTGGTCAAAAAGTCAGAACGGTAATAAATACTGAACTAAGTGCAGGTATTCATAATCTTTCTGTCTCGTTTAATGAGCTGGCGGGTGGGCTTTATTTTGCTGTTTTGGAAACATCCGGTAAAAGAGAACTAATAAAGTTAACTCTAATTAAATAGACTTGAGAGCACCCGGGTTTGAACCTTTTCAATCAGTATGGTGGGCATTCAATACACACATCCATACTGTTTATCCTTCAAAATTTGGAAGTATTGAAAAGGTAACTGTACAACGGATTGAGATATCCACTCCCGATGATGATTTCCTGGAGCTGGATGTGATGGATATGTCGAATGGGCATCCTATTGTTGCTTTGTTTCATGGTTTAGAAGGTTCCAGTGAGCGTTTCTACATTCGCAATTTGATGTTTCAGTTACAGGTTGAAGGCTTTTCATCTGTAGCCTTGAACTTTAGAGGATGTGGTCATAAAATAAACCGACAAAGAAAAATGTACCACTCGGGAGCTACTTCAGATTACAATGTACTCTACAATTGGATGAAAGAAGAATACCCGCTTCGCTCAAAATATGCTGTAGGGTTTTCTCTTGGCGGGAATGCACTCATCAAATCTCTTGGAGAATCAGGTGAAAATCACCCGATTCAAAAAGCAGTAACTGTTTCGGCTCCTTATGATTTGAAAAAGGGGTCTTTGAATCTTCAACATGGGGTTAATCAACTCTATCAACCCTATTTCCTGAAGAGCTTAAAAAACAAAGCGGCAAAGAAGCGCGAACAATATCCCGATGTACCAGTATTTAATGGAAAAACGCTATACGATTTTGATGACCAAATCACAGCTCCACTACATGGTTTTAAAAATGCGGATCATTATTATGATACTTGTTCAAGTGGGCAGTTTATTTCAAAAGTCAAAAAACCATTACTCCTTATTCACAGTAAACAAGACACTATCTGCCCCCTGGAATATGCCCCTTTTGAAGACCTGGAAACCAACCCTTACATCGAAACTATATTCACTGAAAAAGGAGGGCATGTAGGATTTGTTGGAAAGCCCAAAAATTGGCTCAACAGAAGCATTGTTGAATGGTTAAAATCCTGATTCAGTTCTTATCTTTCAAAAAAAACCCAAGCCACCAAAAATATGGTAATTATCATTGGCGCCGGACCTATTGGCCTGGCTACCGGAATTCAGCTTCAGAAAAAAAATATCCCTTTCCTGATTATTGAACGCGGATGTTTGGTGAATTCTTTATATCACTATCCTACAAATATGACCTTTTTCTCTACCTCAGATCGGTTGGAAATCGGAGATGTTCCTTTCATTTCGCATGGATTTAAACCTACCCGGAGCGAAGCGCTGGAATATTATCGCAGAGCTGCTGAACACTATAAGCTTCCTATTCATTTATATGAAACCGTGGAATCTGTAGAAGGGAAAGATGGAGAGTTTGTGGTTAAAACAGATAAAGACTCTTACCAGGCTAAAAAGGTTGTGGTGGCTACTGGTTTTTATGGAACTGCAAATAAGATGAACATTCCAGGTGAAGATCTTCCAAAAGTAAAACACTATTACGATGAGCCTCATCCATATGCCTGGCAGAATGTGCTGGTAGTTGGCGCCGGAAACTCGGGGGTAGACGTAGCACTTGAATGCTACCGCTCCGGGGCAAATGTAACGATGGCTATTCGCTTTGATGGAATCAAAAAATCAGTAAAATATTGGGTAAAACCCGATATCGAAAACAGAATCAGGAATGGAGAAATCAAAGCCTATTTTAATACTGAAGTAAAGGAAATTCACGAACAGGAAGTGGTTCTGGAAACACCAAATGGAGAAGTAGTTCTACCCAATGATTTTGTGTTAGCAATGACGGGTTACCACCCAAACTACACGTTGATGGAAAAACTTGGAATAGAATTAACTGAAGATGAGAAATGTATGCCGGTTCATAAAGATGAATCGCTAGAAACTAACCGTAAAGGAGTTTACGTAGCCGGAGTGGTGTGTGGAGGGATGGATACGAGCCGTTTGTTTATTGAAAACTCACGGGTGCATGCAAACCAAATTGCTGAACACATTGCGGCTTCTATAAAATAAAAACGGGCAAGCGATCTATATCACGTCGCTACAACCAATTTACCGCTGCTGCATTCCTGCCCTGACGGAGTTCAAAGGGAGCTGACTGTATAGGACTTGCCCAAGGAACATTAAAGATACGGTGAAACAAGGACAAGTCTCAAGTTAAACTTCTTGCTATTTTGTTTTCATTACAAATACTCCATCCCAATCCCTGCCGGGAGGATTTGCCTCCATCCATTCGCACCTTTCTATAAAAATCTGGGAAGGATTCTTTTGGTAACGCTCCAAAGCTAACGACTGTTGAAAGAAGGATTTCGCACTATCCCAGTGTTGATTGAAATACGCCTCCATGCCTTGCTCATACAACCCAATACACTCAAATAAGTCTTGCGAAGCATCCGATCTTAAGCCAGCAATTTCATACATCGTAACTGGTTGATATCTTCCTTTTACAACAATGGTATCCAGCTTACGGAATAAGCAATCATCTCCTTTAGCTTCAGCAACATTCCTGGTGGACTCGGTCACCATTGTAAATACATTATAAGCTTTTGCTCCACTTTCGCACCGGGCGGCCAGGTTTACATTATCTCCCATCATCGTATAATTGAAACGTCGTTCTGACCCCATATTACCGGTTACCATAACCCCTGTATTCATCCCCATTCGATGCTGCATTCTCCAAACAATTTCAGGCCAGTTATCTTTTTTCCATTTCACACGAAGTTCTTCCAGTTTCTTTTCCATAAGCTGTGAAGAAATACATGCTCTCAATGCATGATCTTCTATAAAAACTGGTGCACCAAAAAAGGCTACAATTGCATCCCCTATAAATTTATCGAGTGTTCCCCCCTGATCATTAATGATATCGGTCATCGCGGTAAGGTATTCATTAATCAGTGTTACTAACTGCTTAGGTTCCAATCGCTCTGAAAATGTTG
>JAKSCW010000055.1 GCA_022360375.1 Balneolales bacterium | reverse complement strand
TGTTCTGTATCAGAAAGCTGCTGGTGGGTAGTGGAAGCAGGGTGAATTACAAGTGTTTTTGCGTCGCCTACATTTGCAAGGTGGCTGGAAAGCTGCACACTGTTGATGAAATCTTTTGCAACATCATAGCCACCTTTCACCCCAAAGGTAAATACCGAGCCGAAGTGTCCCGGAGCAAGATATTTTTTGGCTCGTTCATGGTACGCATGGTTTTCCAAGCCGGTGAAGTTCACCCATTCCACCGCGTCGTGATTGCGCAGGAAGTTCGCCAGTTTAATCGCATTTTCATTGTGTCGTTCTACACGAAGAGACAGTGTTTCCAGGCCTTGAAGCAGTAGAAAACTGTTAAATGGAGAAAGTGCTGAACCGAAGTCACGAAGTCCTTCAACACGGGCACGAATAGCAAAAGCAATATTGCCAAATGGGCCATCCGTTCCGAATACTTCCCAGAAGTTTAACCCGTGGTATCCCGGGGATGGTTCGGTGAACAATGGATAGCGGCCGTTGCCCCAGTTAAAGTTACCGCCATCTACAATTACGCCGCCGATGGAGGTTCCATGGCCACCAATCCACTTGGTAGCGGAAGAAGTTACCACGTTTGCTCCGTATTGAATCGGTTTCACCACTGCACCACCGGCACCGAAAGTGTTATCGACCACGAGAGCGATGCCGTATTTTTTACCAAGGGCGGCTAGTCCTTCGAAATCAGCAACATTTCCTCGTGGATTCCCAATGGATTCTACGTAAATGGCTTTGGTGTTGTCATCGATGAGTTTCTCGAATTCCTCAACGGTGTCTTCCGCAGCAAAGCGAACGTCGATACCCAGGCGCGGGATGGTTACTTTGAACTGGTTATAGGTTCCGCCATACAGGTTTTGGGTAGAAATGATATTATCGCCGGCTTGTGCCAGATTACTGATGGCAAGAAACTGGGCAGCTTGTCCGGATGAAGTGGCCAAGGCAGCGGCACCGCCTTCTAATGCAGCGATACGTTGCTCGAACACATCGGTGGTTGGGTTCATAATTCGGGTGTAGATGTTCCCGAATTCCCGTAACGCAAAAAGGTTTGCAGCGTGTTCTGAATCGTTAAAATTGTACGATGTGGTTTGATAAATTGGTACAGCCCTTGAGCCGGTGGTAGGGTCGGGTTGTTGCCCGGCATGCAGTTGTAAGGTTTCGAATTTTAGATTTCTGGTGGTTAGGTCGTTACTCATAGTGTTATGGATTAGAGTGAATGATTTCGATTAAATTCTTAAAACAAAAAAGCCTCGTTCAGAGATGAGTCCAAACGAGGCTTTATACCTTAAACTGTTTCGGCTCATCTTTCCCAGTGCGGCTTTCGTTAACACTGAGCAGGATGTAGCACCTTTTCCCGTACATAAATCCAACTTTTGGTTATATACGAGACGGTTGCCAAGGCTTCACAGGACCTGATCCCTCCACCTTTCTTAATGAGAATGCAATAAATTTTTAAAGAACGACTGAGATTTTCTCCCAACAAAAAAGCCCTTCTGATATTGCATTCAAAAGGGCTTTTTCGTGTTTTCCTAGAAACAAATCATTTCAAAGCCCTTATGCGCACATCTTGCACATACACATGCAACAGCATGCAGACTTTTTCATGATATTTTGGGTCGAAAATTTCATTACCCAATTCTACGAGTCGAAATAATGATATTCAAGATTTGAAAAATTTTTTTTTAGTACCGATTCGATTTTTTCTAATCGTGAAGGTTAAGTCCATATTTTTTATGGAGTGGTTTTATTCCAATATCATCCAGGAATTCAGAATAAAAGGTTACCTGGAAAGAGTTTTTACAACCTTGTGAAACAAAACTCTGAGCATCAGGCAAAGGATTCACCGATCGTGAAATCCCTTTCCTTCCATAATTTTTGGGATGCATTTTTCGATTCTGGAGAACCGTGTTTTAGCTTGTTTGGGTTGTGAGAAGTGTAAGATGTATCCGCGCTGTCGTCCGGGAGTGAGTGACTCAAAAGCGGTTTTTAACGCTGGGTCATTTTCAAAAACGATTTTTAGTTCTTCCGGTATGGGTTCAGGATTTTTCTTGTAATCAACCTTAAGCCCTGCTTTTTCGATTTCGATAGCTTGCCGGATGTATTCCATGATAATCGATTCCTGGTCTAAAACGGTTTCTACATTTGTGAAAACCAACCGTTGGTCTGATTGAGAGTTTTTGCCGGGGCTAACAAGCAAACCGTAAGAGTCGTTAAGTAAGGTACCCTTAAAAAACCCGATTAACGCACAGCTTTTAAGCGAGCTAAGCATCAAAACATTTTTGCCCTCGAGAGTATAACACGGATTCCCCCATTTTATCTCTTCTTTTAAGCCTGACTTAAGGATAATCCGGCGAAGCTCAATAAGTTCTTCTCTCCAGCTATTCACTTTACAATCCGGGGTACCAACAAGTGGGCAACGCCCGCACCCGATTTCAAGATATTGATCAACTCCAGGGTTCATTGCTAAATGACAAGGTAAATTTTTTGATTTTAGCTGGATCGATGTTTCTGTTTTTTTGTTATTTGCTCATTTTTTATTGCTGGTCGGCCATTTGCTCCAAAATAAAATCGATGGCCTGATTCAGCTGTGGGTCTTCATTCATTAAACGGTGCTTGAAGTTATTATGAACTTCGATATCGGGTGCAACCCCGGTTTGCTCCAGGTTTTCTCCCTCCAAATTGTACACCCCCCAAGCCGGGAGACGGTAAAAAGAACCATCTACAAGTCCTTTTCCTGAAGTAAAAATAATCCAGCGATACGTTTCTGTACCCATCACTGTTCCAAGGCCAAGTTCTTTGAATCCGGCTGTGGTAACTTCTGCATCACTTAAAGACTGTTCATTGATGAGCAGTACAATAGGTTTAGAAGAAGGATTAAAGTTCGATTGAGAAGTAGAGATTCCTTCCCGGTATTTCCATTCCGCATACTTTCTTTGAGAGAGGAATCGTAATACATCATCGTGCACATTTCCACCGGTATTGTATCTAAGGTCAAAAATCAGTGCTTCCCGATTGTGCCATTCAGAAGTCATTTCAAACAAGAAGTTATTGAGCTCGCCTCCGCCCATATTCTTCATGTGAACATAGGCCACGGTTTCGTTCGTTCTTGAATCCACCAATTGCTGGTTGGTATCTACCCACTCATCATACAGGTTAGTTCGTGTGCTTTGATAGGAAACAGGGTGAATTTTGGTTGAATAAGTGTTGCGGCCCCGGCTAAAGGTAAGAGGAAGTTCATCCTGCATTTTTGGACGCATGAAGTAGGATTCCCGGTTCATAGAAGCGTCTACAGATACTCCATCCACCGCAATAAGCACATCACCCGGCTGAATGTCTTTACCCGCTACATCTGTTGGACCATCGGACACAATGGAAGCCACTCTGTAAGGATTATCTTTCTCAAAGACGATTCCTGTAGAAAGGGATACACTTTCATGGAATTCGTCCTCATCATCACCAAAAGTAGTAAAGCCCATGTGCGACGAATTCAATTCCCCAAGCATATCATTATTCATCCGGCGAAGATCAGCCCGGTTGTTTACAAAAGGTAAGTAGTTGGCATATCGATCACGAATGGCCTCCCAGTTGA
>JAKSCW010000056.1 GCA_022360375.1 Balneolales bacterium | reverse complement strand
TTGTCCGCTTGCCAATGAGATTCTCGGCATGGACGCCAAAATCGGGATGCCTTTGGGCATTACCGGTGGGCTGGTGGAAGAAGTGAACAGTCCAATTTATGCAACCGGGGTAGGCCTGGTGGTACATGCCCTTCAAACGGGTACTAACACCAGCAAAACAATGCTTCCGGCTTCAGGCAAAACAACCAGCGTGGAACAGGTGATGACCAAAATCGCTGACCGCATGAAAAGCTGGTTCAAAGAACTTTAACATGAATTATTTCATGTTCATAGAACAGATACCAATAACATCTATAGACAATCCAGTAAACAACTAGTACAAAAACAGGAGTTATCATGGCTAATTACAACTCTCGATTTTTTTTCGATGAACAAAGCCAGGAAAATGCCAAAATTAAAGTAATTGGCGTTGGCGGTGGTGGCGGAAATGCCATCAACAATATGATCAGCATGGGGCTTGACAGCGTTGAGTATATCGCTTTGAATACTGATGCCCAGGCCCTTAAAAACAGCATGGCGAATGTGAAAATTCAGGTGGGCTCTGCCCTGACCAGTGGCCTTGGTGCAGGTGCAAGACCTGAAATCGGTCGCGAAGCTGTGGAGGAAAACCGACACGAAATCGAGGAATCGATTGAAAGTGCAGATATGATTTTCGTTACTGCAGGAATGGGTGGCGGAACAGGAACCGGTGGTGCACCTGTTGTAGCCGGAATGGCAAAACGACGTGGCATTCTTACCGTTGGAATTGTTACTACCCCCTTCGATTGTGAAGGGAAAATCAGGAAAAAATATGCCCTTGAAGGTATTAATGAACTTAAAAAGAATTGCGACACGGTAATCGTAATTCCAAATGAGCGCTTGCTCGATATCGCTGACGAAAACACCTCCCTGATGGAAGCTTTTGCATTAGCGAACGAGGTGCTCCATAACGCAACACGTGGAATAAGCGACTTAATCCTGATGCCGGGTCTCATCAACCTTGATTTTGCAGACGTTCGCACCACAATGACCGATGGCGGGGCTGCAATTATGGGTTCATCCACAGCGGCAGGACAGGATCGCGCGGAAATTGCTGCCCGCGAAGCTATCAATTCTCCGCTTCTTGATGGAGTAAGCATCAACGGTGCCCGAAATGTATTGGTAAACATTTCAGCAGGCTCCAATCTTGGTATGCGGGAAACAACAACCGCTACCAGCATCATTCAGCAGGAAGCAGGTGACAATGCCGAAATCATCTTAGGTACTGTACTGGATGAAAACTTCGGTGAAGAAATCCGGGTTACCGTGATAGCTACTGGCTTCGATTTAGCCGAAGAGCGCAACAACGTAAAAGTGGCACCCAATAAACCTGCTGGCATTCCAGCCGAACAAGCGATTTCAGCTCCGGCTCCTTCTCCTAAAAAAGAAATCCCTACTCGTTTCACACGTACTACCGGTGATTTCTACAAAGGGGAAAACAACCTGAAGCGATTGGATACTCCTTCGTATTTACGCCGTGATTTAAACGTGCGTAACGAGGAACCAAAAGCAGAAGAAGAGCCTACACAAAGCGAGCAGTCTACCAATGTAGCTCCTTTTCGACAAAGTACAGAGCGTATCCGGAAAGACGATACCGAGCAGCCCGCTTTCTTGCGAAAGATTATGGATTAATCTCCATGTACAGCGGCTTTTCCCCGTGATGCCATGGGAATGGTATCTCTAAGTCGCAACACGTTTACTGGATTATAGCCTCAGCCCTGCATCAATAGCTGCAGGATGGCCTACAGACGGCAACGGCTATAGATTGCTAACAA
Organism: Balneolales bacterium; assembly: GCA_022360375.1. Taxonomy (GTDB): domain Bacteria; phylum Bacteroidota; class Rhodothermia; order Balneolales; family Balneolaceae; genus HXMU1420-13. The sequence continues at coordinate 602 of JAKSCW010000056.1, read as the reverse complement.
TAAAGGAAGTCCTTTGACCGGGGCTTCCTTTTTATTTTAATAATAATTTAAGTTTTAAACTTAAATTATTAAATCACATACATTGTTAAGCGCTTTGTCATTTCGATCCCGACAACTGTCGGAGAGAAATCTAAAAATCACTCCTGTAACTTCAATCTCCTGATTTCTCAGTCACTACGTGCCTTCGAAATGACAAAAAAGAAATGGATATTAATGCCTTACTTTGTGTACATAACTACCAATTCAACAAAGAGCACTGTTTATGTGGGCATGACCAATGATATTCCTTCCAGGGTTCTGGAACATGGATTGAATGCCGGAGATCCTGGAACATTTGCCGGGAAATATCATTGCTTCAACCTGGTCTGTTATGAAGAATACAAATACGTTGATGAAGCTATTACTAGAGAAAAAGAAATAAAGAAATGGCGTAGGGAGAAGAAGGACAAACTCATTGAATCCACCAATCCTGTATGGAAATTCCTAAATAAAGACTTGGGACTATACCCCTTCGGCGATTATGCTAACGAGAGAAACATCAATTCGAGGAGATAAAAGTACCTCGGTTTTGTCGTTCCCCTTCTTGTTTGTCATTTCGATCC
>JAKSCW010000057.1 GCA_022360375.1 Balneolales bacterium | reverse complement strand
TTGTGAACATAGGAAAATCCAAACCGTTACAACTCTCTCGTTTATCAGACGAAGGGTTATTTGAAGTTGTTTTCCCAAAACGAAAGAATCCAGCAACATATACCTTATCAATAGTTCCGCATAATGGAGAAGAATTCACTATTTCAGATTCATATTCATTTGGCCAGCTAATTCAGGATTTTGATTTACAGCTTTGGGGCGAAGGAAACCATCGTAAAGCCTATAACTTTATGGGAGCTCACCCAAAAACCATCGAAGGAGTAGAAGGGTATCATTTCGTAGTTTCCGCCCCGAGCGCCAGTAGGGTAAGTGTGGTAGGTTCATTTAACAATTGGGATGGGCGTGTTCATAGGATGAGGAAATACCATGATCAGGGGTTGTGGGAAATCTTTATTCCTCATGTAACCCAGGGGGATGAGTATAAATTTGAAATCAAAACTCCCGTACAGGATCCACCGTTAATAAAGTCAGACCCATTTGGATTTTATGCACAGGTGAGACCAGATACCGCTTCAAAATTGTATGACCTGGAAGGCTTCAAATGGAAAGATGCAAAGTGGGTTGAAGCAAGATCGGAAACACAAGCTCACGATCGTCCCCTTCTTATCTATGAAGTTCATGCTGGTTCCTGGAAAAGAAAAGTAGGCGAAGAGCCCGGATATCTTTCTTATCGGGAACTGGCGGATGATTTAGTTCCGTATGTGAAGGATCTTGGCTACACGCATATTGAGTTATTACCCATTGCCGAACACCCCTATGATCCATCTTGGGGATATCAAATTACAGGATATTTTGCCCCGACAAGCCGCTTTGGAACGCCTCATGACTTGATGTATTTCGTGGATAAATGCCATCAGGCAGGGATCGGAGTAATCGTCGATTGGGTGCCTGCGCATTTTGCCAAAGATGAACACGGTTTGCGACGATTTGATGGAACCGGGCTATACGAGCATGAAGATTCGCGCCAGGGAGAACATAAGGACTGGGGAACCTGCATTTTCAATTTTGGAAGAACGGAAGTAAGGAATTTTCTTATCTCTAATGCCCTATACTGGTTGGATAAATTCCACATCGATGGGTTAAGAGTAGATGCCGTTGCATCCATGTTGTACCTGGATTACTCTCGTGAAGAAGGAGAATGGATTCCCAATAAATACGGTGGTCGGGAGAATATCGAAGCTATTGAATTTTTAAGAGCTTTTAACGACGCTGTGCACGAGCATTTTCCCGGAGTTATCACTTTTGCCGAAGAATCTACTTCCTGGGGCGGTGTTTCCAGGCCAACGCAAACAGGCGGGCTTGGTTTCGATTATAAATGGAATATGGGCTGGATGAATGATACGCTTGCCTATATTGAAAAAGATTCGGTTTACAGAAAGTACCACCAGGGAGAACTCACATTCTCAATGGTATACGCATTCAGCGAAAACTTCACTCTTCCCTTTTCACATGATGAAGTTGTACACATGAAGCAGGCCATGCTTGCTAAAATGCCGGGAGATGACTGGCAAAAATTTGCTAATCTTAGATTACTCTACACATACATGTACTCTCATCCAGGCAAGAAATTGCTGTTCATGGGTGGCGAATTTGGGCAATGGTCAGAATGGAGCGAATCTAAATCATTGGATTGGCATTTATTGGATTGGGAAAATCATCAAGGTATCCAAAAAGTAGTTCGCGATTTAAATGCATTAATTAAGGCCGAACCAGCTTTGCACCAGGCCGATTTTGACTGGAGAGGATTTGAATGGCTGGATTTTAATGATGCTGACAATAGTATTATCTCTTTTATTCGCAGAAGTAGAAAATCTGAGGATTTTTTGGTTGCTCTTCTCAACTTCACACCTACCGTACATCATGAATATAAAATTGGAGTACCCGGAGCAGGTGACTATGAAGTTATTTTTAACAGTGATTCAGAGTTTTATGGCGGTAGTAACGTAGGTAATGCCACTCTATCTGCCACTAAAGGCAGTTGGCAAAACCAACCTGCTCATCTAAAATTAACAGTTCCGCCATTGGCTGGAATAATTTTAAAACCAAAGAAATAATCAAGATATGAGATTCACTCGCTCATGCGGGGTTCTGGTACATCCAACTTCATTTCCAGGCAAATATGGAATTGGAGATTTTGGGTATGAAGCACGCACTTTTATCGATTTTTTGGAAAGTACAAACCAAACTATCTGGCAAGTTTTACCACTCACTCCTACCGGGTATGGAAATTCACCATATGCAAGCTATTCAGCATTTGCCGGAAATGCCTACTTAATCAGTCTCGATTTGCTTGTTGAAAAGGGACTTTTGACCAAAATTGAAGTACAGGAAGCAGAGCTGCCATCTGGTGTTATTGTAGATTATGATGGCGCATTTAAAAATAAGGATAAGCTATTTAAAGTAGCCTCAGAGCGATTCTATAAAAAACTTGAAAAAGAAGAAGAGAAAAATTTTAAGGCCTTTAAGAAAGAAAACAAACACTGGCTTGACGATTATGTGCTGTTTATGGCTTGCGGATTACACTATGGGATGCAGCCTTGGAATACCTGGGATAAAGATCTGGCTACAAGAAAACCAGAAGCATTAAAAAAGTACAAGAAGAAATTTAAAGAGCAAATTCAAATTCAATACTGGCTGCAGTACGAATTTTCCAACCAATGGATGAGTTTAAAGCAATATGCAAACGATCGGGGAATCCGGGTAGTTGGGGATATTCCAATTTTTGTGGATCACAATAGTTCTGATGTATGGGCAAATCCGCAATATTTTGAGGTTGATGAGTTTGGAAACCGAACCCTGGTTGCCGGTGTTCCTCCTGATTATTTTAGTGAAACCGGCCAGCTTTGGGGAAACCCACAGTACAATTGGAAAAAACTGGAAGAAGACAACTACTCGTGGTGGGTAGATCGTTTTAAGCAAATGTTCAAAACCTGTGATGCAATACGGGTAGATCATTTTCGTGGTTTTGATGCCTACTGGGAAGTTTCTGCAGGTGAAGAAACAGCCATTAATGGCCGCTGGGTAGATGGGCCAGGCGAGAAGTTTTTCGATACCATTTTACGGGAATGTGGTGAGCTACCAATTATTGCGGAGGACTTAGGTTTTGTTACCAAAGGGGTCGAACGACTTCGCGATAAATATGAATTTCCCGGAATGAAGATTATTCAGTTTGCTTTCGATGCAGACTCTAAAAATAGTTTTCTACCTCACAACTACCCCCAAAATAGTGTAGCCTATTCCGTGACTCACGATAATGATACTTCAATTGGCTGGTACAATTCTGCTCCTGATCATGAAAAGCATATGGTTCGAACGTATACCCGAACAGATGGAAAAGAGATTAATTGGGAGTTTATTCGATTGGGGATGCTTTCAGTAGCTGACCAGGCCATTTTTCCCCTGCAGGATTATATGAATTTGGATGGAGCCCACAGAATGAATTTCCCTGGAACATCGTCCGGAAACTGGTTATGGCGTTATAACCGGGAAATGTTTGAAAATCTGGATACAGATAGAATTCGTTTTCTTGTTGATCAAGGAAATCGAAAAGTAGAACCAAAAACCTAAAGGTTTAAAAGAAAAGCATATTTGCGTATATTTACGCCTTTTAAAATTACATCCCTATGCCCTTTGCATTAAATAATCTTCCCAAAAGATCTACAAAACCCAGAAATAATGGTATCACTCTTGTTCTTGACAAAGGATATAGTACCCGGCAAGCCGAGGACTTTTGTGAAGTAGCTTCTGAATATGTAGACGTTATTAAACTTGGATGGGGAACTTCCTATGTAACCTCCAATCTCGAAGATAAATTGAAGGTATATAAAAATGCAGATATACCAGTATATTTTGGAGGTACTTTATTTGAAGCATATGTACTTAGAAATCAATTAAGTGCCTACATAAAGCTTCTGGAGAAATACGAAATCGATTCACTGGAAGTATCGAATGGTACCATTTGGTTATCTGACGACAGAAAGCAGTCTATTATTAAAGAGTTAAGCAAAGATTATAAAGTTCTTTCCGAAGTTGGTAGCAAAAACCCTAACGAAATAATCCCACCCTACAAATGGGTAAAAGTAATACAGCAGGAACTTGAAGCTGGTGCTTATAAAGTGATTTGTGAAGCCCGTGAAAGCGGAACTGTTGGAGTTTTTCGG
>JAKSCW010000058.1 GCA_022360375.1 Balneolales bacterium | reverse complement strand
TCTCTGAACCCATAAAGAACCTCAGTAATGCAATGCTGGAAGTTTCTGAGGGAAAATTTGACGTCGCCGTGAATACAAAAACAAATGATGAAGTTGGAATCATGGCGGATGCTTTTAATGAAATGGTAGTTGGACTGAAAGAGCGCTTCGCTTTACAAAACTATGTAGGCTCCCATACCATCGAAATGATTCAAAAAACCTCAGAAGGTAAAATGGAACTTGGTGGTTCCAGGGAAAAATTAGCCATTTTATTCACCGATATCCGTGGATCTACTGCCAAAATTGAAAAAACTACCCCTGAGGAATTCATTGCCCATTTGAATAAAACCCTCACTTCCCAGGCAGAAGCTGTACACCGTCACTACGGCTCGATTGATAAGTACGTGGGAGATTCGATTATAGCGCTTTTCAGTGGAGACCAGGCTTTGGAATGCGCCATTAAAGCTTCAATTGAAATGCAAAGGGATTTCTATTCGGATGAAGAATTATCTTCTTTTTTCGCGGGACTTGGGATTGGAGTGAATTACGGGAGCATGGTTCTTGGAAATATGGGTGCGGAAGACCGGATGGATTACACCGTTATCGGCCCGGAAGTGAACCTATGTGCCCGCCTTTGTTCGGCGGCATCCTCCGGCCAGATTCTGGTACCAAAACAAAAGGTAGCCGAACAGTTCTTAACATCGATGTTTAACTTTCAGGAAGTGGAATCCAAATCACTAAAAGGCTTCTCTTCCCCAATAGAAACCGTGGAGGTATTATATGATTAGGTATTACCTAGTACTCGTGTTGATGGCATTTCTGGTAACCGGGGTTAATGCCCAGGTTCAAATCAATGGATCAGTGGATGTAGCCATCAAATATGGTGGTGATGGTTCCGGGTATTTCATCAATGGCATCCAACAGGATTACAATCACCTTCACGCTCGTCTTGAGGAATTCAACCTCGCTTTCTTTGCTCCAATTTCAGAGGAATGGTATATAGAAGCCAGAACACGGGTAAAAAATGATGCCGAGGGTAAACTTGCTCCACCAAAACTTGAATTAGCCAGTATCAATTATTCCCCCATTGGGAAAAATTACTTCGTTTCGGCCGGGAAAGTGATTATGCCTTTTGGTTTTTATTCAAATCGCCAATTTCAGCTCGACCGGACATTTATTGATTATCCCATGGCGTATTCATGGAGCATTTTTATGAGCAGGGAACGGGGTTGGTGGAAAGGGACCCGTGGTAAATACGACACCGATGAAAATCCTGTAAGCGAAACCGATTATGGGGTTCAAACTATTTTTTATGGCGGGTATACCACGGGCCTGGTGTACGGTTTGGAGTTTGACAGGTCTACGCTCACATTTGCATTAACGAATGAATCCCCTACCGGGTACGATGCTTCCACCATAGATACCTTTGGTGGAATGGTTCGCTTCACACACACTCCCAGTGCCTATCTTACGTTTGGGCTGTCTGCCTCCCATGGCAGTTTTATGCATGAAACCTCCGTGAATGACACGGTAATGGTGAACCAGGATTTCAGCGAATATACGCAAACTGCACTTGGAGCCGACTTCCAGCTTGGATTCACCTTTTTTGAAATTGTGGGTGAAGCCACTTACTCATTGTGGAACACCCC
>JAKSCW010000558.1 GCA_022360375.1 Balneolales bacterium | reverse complement strand
TTACCAACAGAGACCTGCGTTTTGAGATGGAAATGAGCCGTAAACTAGGTGACATTATGACCAAAGAGAATTTGGTTACGGGAAAGCAGGGGACAAATCTTGTTCAGGCTGAGGAAATTCTACAGACCTATAAAGTAGAGAAACTCCCGATTGTTGATGAATCTTACAAGTTAGTCGGGTTAATCACTTTTAAGGATATTGAAAAGAAAATGAACTTCCCAAATGCATGTAAAGATGAAATGGGAAGGTTGCGGGTAGGTGCCGCGGTAGGGGTTACTGCCGATACTATGGATCGGGTAGATGCTTTAATAAATGCGGGGGTAGATATTATCACCGTTGATACTGCCCATGGCCATTCCCAGGGAGTGCTTAATACCGTGAACGCCATAAAGAAAAAATATTCAGAATTGAATGTTATTGGCGGAAATATTGCTACCCGGGCAGCTGCAGAGGCATTGGCAGATGTTGGAGCAGATGTAGTGAAAGTTGGGGTTGGGCCAGGTTCTATTTGTACAACACGTGTGGTAACCGGGGTAGGTGTTCCTCAACTAAGTGCGGTTATGGAAGTTTCAGAGTTTTGTAAAGAACGTGGAATTGGTTTAGTTGCTGATGGAGGGATTAAACAAACAGGAGATATTCCAAAAGCTATTGCAGGGGGTGCTGATGTGGTTATGATGGGCTCCATGTTTGCAGGGGTTGATGAAAGCCCGGGTGAAACGATTATCTATGAATCCCGCAAGTATAAGTCGTACCGCGGGATGGGAAGTATAGGGGCCATGAAACAAGGATCTAAAGATCGATATTTCCAGGATGTAGAGGATGATTTAAAAAAGCTGGTTCCCGAAGGAATTGAAGGTCGTGTACCCTTTAAGGGATTTTTGAGTGAAGTAGTGCACCAAATGAGTGGAGGTATAAAAGCAGCAATGGGTTATTGTGGAGCCGGCACTATTGATGAACTCAAAAAAGCAGAATTTGTGCAAATATCTGCAGCTTCATATAAAGAAAGTCACCCTCATACGGTACAGATAACCAAAGAAGCTCCGAATTATTCGGTTTGATTCTTCTTTCTGCCTGATGAAGAACGTTCTGTTTATTGTTTACTATTTCCCACCAATGGGTGGAAGTGGAGTTCAGCGCCCTCTGAAATTTGCAAAATATTTAAAAGAGTACGGCTGGAACCCAATTATATTATGTCCGGAACCCGGTGCCTATCACACGTTTGATGATTCATTAGACGAAGAACTTAATAACCTGGAATTAGAGCTACACCGCGTTAAAGCTTCCACTCCGTTTCACTTTCTGGCAGGTAAAAAAACCAAAAAAGAGTTTTCAATTTCTGATAGCAAAACCCGGTTTTTTCGGAAGATTTCAAAATTGATGTTCTACCCGGATAATAAAAAAGGCTGGATAGAACCAGCCATTAAAAAAGGGGAGGAGATAATTGAGAAAAAGGATGTCAGGTTGATATTTAGCACAGCTCCACCGTTTAGTAATCACATAATAGGAAGAGATCTTAAAAAGAAAACAAACCTGCCACTTGTTTTGGATTACAGAGATTCATGGACACAAAACCATTTTATGACCGATCTTTCAGGCTGGCAAAGAAGAATCATGGAAAGGATGGAAGCTTCCTGTTTAAAAGAAGCAAATGGTGTAGTTGGCTTAGATGATTTCATGCTGTATCAGATGAGGCTCCAAAACAGTGATAAAAAGACAAGATTTCAGGTAATTCCACATGGTTTTGATCCGGAAGACTTCGAGAATGATGAATCCACATCATTTTCAAAGAAAAAGGGAAAGCTGAATATTTTGTACAGTGGTCTTTTTTATGAAGCCAATCAGCCCGATTTATTTCTGCAAGCCATTAAAAAAATCTTTGAAGAACATCCGGAGTGGGTTCACTCCATACACCTGCATTTTCAGGGCGGACTGGATAAAAGGATTACTACTTTCGTACAAAAACTTGGGCTCAGTAATCATGTAAGTGATTATGGATATGTGAATCATAAACTGGCTGTACAGAATATCCAAAAAGCAGATTTACTCTGGATGATTTCAAACTTTTCTCCGGAATTAAAGCAAATTAAATCCGGAAAACTCTTCGAGTATTTTGGCACGGGCAAACCTGTTCTGGGGCTTATTCATGAAGGGGTAGCAGCAGAATTACTGGATCAATATGGTGCTGGGTTTCATGCGAATCCAAATTCATTGAAAGCTATTTCAGCCCAAATCGAAGCGATAATGAAGCTTTGGGAATCAGATTCACTCCCCAAAGCAAATGATGAATTTGTTCAGAAATTTGACAGAAGAAAACTGACAAAAGAATTAGCTTCATTTTTTGATGTAATTTCTTCCTAATTAATGCATCTTTCTTGAACATCTTTGAATAATGTTCCAATTCTTAAAAAAACTATACGAACAAAGGCATAAGCTTATCACTATCATTCTCCTGGATGATTCTAAACCTGGTGAAGACAACTCCTATGAAATGAGGCCAAACAATTTGTTTGTTCTTATTACCACTGTTTCCATCACTTTTGCCATAGGTATTGTCGCCATTTTTATGGTAACTCCTTTGGGTGCGTTACTTTATACAAAAGAAGATGCTTTGATGAGGGCTCAGGTTGAGGATGTAACCAATCGTGTAATTTCGCTGCAGGATTCTTTACAGGTAAGAGATGAACAACTGGATGATATGAAACGGATTATCCGGCTGAGTATTGATACTACACTAGCAATGGATAGCCGCTTCTCGACATTATTTGAATCTGACCAGGAAATACCCGTATTGAATGGTTTTACGGAGAATACCGAATCAACAAGTGATCGGGTGAGTGCTTCCGGAATAGTGTTCTCCAATATTTTGGAATCAGTTCCCGACTTTCCGGCTCCCTACCCTGTACAAGGGCCAAAAACCAGGGACTATGACCCCGATTCCTATCATTTTGGTATCGACATTGCAACAACTGAAAATGAAGTTTTTACATCTATTGCTGATGGCACTGTAGTAAATGCAAGTTGGACAATTAATGATGGTTATGTAATATCCATCCAACATGCAGGTGGAGTTCTTAGCATTTATAAGCATTGTTCTTCGATTACAAAAAAAAGTGGAGATATTGTTCTAAAAGGTGATATTGTAGGGACTACCGGAGATGTAGGCATTCACAGTTCAGGACCACACTTGCATTTAGAAATTTGGAAAGATGGATTGCCTCAGGATCCGGCAATGTATCTAATACAATAAGATATGTTTAATAACAACAAACCAACCAAGCCAGTGAGTACACCCAATAATTCTCCAGCCGTAAATATTATTAGTGAAGGAACAAAGGTTAATGGAAACATACACTCCGGCGCCGATATCAGAGTTAGCGGAACAGTGGACGGTGAGGCGTTGTCTAAGGGGAAGTTAATTGTTACCGAAGTAGGAAAAGTGAATGGCAATGTTACTTCCGCGGATGCCGATATTGCAGGGAAAGTAGAAGGAGAAGTGAAAGTTTCTAATAAATTGGTACTTCGCAAGAATGCTGTAATTGATGGAAACATTTATACAAAAACTTTAATTGTAGAAGAAGGTGCCCAAATTAACGGTGCTTGCCGAATGGGAGAAGGCTCCACAAAACTCTCTCAAATGAGTGATGCCGATTATGAGAAAGGAACACAGCTAAAAGCTTCGGGTAGTTGAAGGATTCCTTCCTTCCCAAAAAGTATCGGGAATACCTGGGATTGGGTGCTGAGATTGCAACCGCGCTGGCAGCACCAATATTAATTGGATACTACATCGATGTAAAATTCCAAACAACTCCGGTTGGAGTATTACTTGGAGCAGCGATAGGTTTGTTTTTATTTTTTTTGGTAGTATTTCGGATTGTGAAAAGATTCGGCTCCTAGATTCATTATCAGTTATATGTTGAATTCCTTCCTGAAGGCACAGCTTTTTTTTCTTATCCCGTTCACACTCCTTTTCTTTATTCTATCCCAGGGTGACTTTAAAGCAGTTTTATTTGGGTTCGGGTTGAGCTTTTTTTTTATAGCCAGCAGTATCTGGATTATACAAAGGTTTTGGAATGCAGGGGAAAAGACTTTTTTCAGAGCATTCATGATTTCACTGCCCATAAGGTTTGTACTGGTTTTAATTGCATTTGCAATTCTGATTTCTTCAACAAAAATTGACGAAATCTACTTTACAGTTAGTTTCATTATTTCCTATCTTTGTCATTCTATAACGGAAATGATATTCATCAATAAATTTCTTAAAAAAAGAAGCACTTAATAAATAATGTTCCAGAACATACGTCGCGTTTTTCTTACACTTCTTTTTCTTTCTCTTAGTACTCCATATTTGTTAGCTGCCGACGCCGAAACTGAAGGTGATGAACCCGTTCTCGATGTAATGGGAACTGTTTCTGACCACGATTACCTGAAGGTACCCGGGGGCAAAATATATCTTCCACGTTTAATTGTTTGGGAAGACGCTGGTGGAGCAACCCGTTTTGACGCAGCACTGAATACAAAGACCCTTATTAAAAAAGGAAATTTCGTTGAGGCTGATCTTGTTGCTGTACCTGCTGATGGTGGAAGTATCATAATCGATTTTTCAATCACTTCGCACCTTATCTATTTTTGGCTGGGTATGATCCTTGCAGTTTGGCTTACAATATCAATGTCCAGGAGATATAAAAAGGGTGTTGGACGAGAAGTTGAGCCTAAAGGTGCTCTTCAAAATATTTTCGAAGTACTCTTTGTATTTATACGCGACGATGTGGCCAGGTCTAATATTGATCACGGTAAAGCAGATAAATATGTACCGTACTTTTTTACCAT
>JAKSCW010000342.1 GCA_022360375.1 Balneolales bacterium | reverse complement strand
CCGATCTAGGCGGCTATTCAAAAGTTATACAAAGAGCGCGGCCAGCCACTACCAACGTACGCGAATCAAATTCCGGAAGGAAACGATGGGTTTGGATTGGGAATGCTTGGTGTAACCGGGGATCAATTGGTAGATGCAGAAACGTATAACCGTATTAAAGCCGAAGCGCTGAGTGCTGTTCGTGGTACCGTGCAGGCAGATATTTTGAAAGAAGACCAGGCACAGAATACGTGCATCTTTTCTACAGAATTCGCTTTAAAAATGATGGGGGATATCCAGCAGTATTTCACGGAGAACAGGGTCCGGAATTACTATTCAGTATCCATTTCGGGATATCATATTGCGGAAGCAGGAGCAAACCCAATCACTCAGGCGGCATTCACGTTAGCCAATGGGTTCACCTTTGTGGAGTATTACCTTGCCCGGGGTTTAAATATCGACGATTTCGCTCACAACCTTTCATTTTTCTTTAGCAATGGGTTGGATCCGGAATATGCAGTGATTGGACGGGTTGCCCGCCGTATCTGGGCGATTGCTATGAAAAACAGGTATTCTGCAAACGATCGTTCTCAGAAGTTGAAATATCATATCCAAACCAGTGGGCGTTCGTTGCACGCTCAGGAAATTCAGTTTAATGATATTCGAACTACATTGCAGGCTTTATTAGCTATTTATGATAATTGTAACTCTTTGCACACCAATGCTTACGATGAAGCAATTACCACGCCAACTGAAGAGTCTGTCCGCAGGGCATTGGCTATTCAGATGATCATTAACAGAGAGCTTGGAACTGCTAAAAATGAGAATATCAATCAGGGTTCATACTTCTTAAATGAACTTACCGATTTAGTAGAAGAAGCGATTCTGGTAGAATTTGATCGTCTTACGGAACGTGGCGGGGTACTGGGTGCTATGGAAAGTATGTACCAACGTGGAAAAATTCAGGATGAAAGCCTCTACTACGAAAGTAAAAAGCATAGCGGTGAACTACCTATTATCGGGGTGAATACATTCCTGGGTGAACCTTCAGAAGAAGAAACCAAACCGATTGAATTGATCCGGTCTACAGAGAACGAGAAGAAACAACAGATTGAGAATCTGGAAGCATTCTGGAGAAGAAATGAACGGGAGGCAGAAGCAGCGATTAAGCGACTCAAAACAGCAGCCCGACGTAACGACAATATATTCGAGGAATTGATGGAAACGGTGAAAGTGGCTTCATTGGGACAAATTTCACATGCTTTATATGAAGTTGGAGGCCAGTACAGAAGGAATATGTAAAGCTTCTGTAATTTAATCCCGATCTGTCCAATAATTTTGTTACTATTCGATAAGGGAAACGTGAATAACCTTATCTATGAGTAGACATCGAGATAAAAATAAAAGCGGGTTAGAAAATGACTTGTTCTCTAATGAACCGGTAGGGTCTGATGATTTCGATTGGGGAAAGTATGAAGCCGAGATGGAAGAGAACAACAGAGGGTTCCAACCCATTGAAGAGGAAGAGGAACCGGAAAGGAATACCTCAAGGAGAGATCGGGCAGTAATTGCTGTTTTTATACTTATCGCAACCCTTTGGTATTTTGATTGGAACCCAAGAAATGCCCTGGTTGCAGCAGGAATTGTGGATGACCAGGTCGTTACTGTAGTTGAAAGTCCGGAGGGTGTGGGAATTGGGTCTTCATCTTCATCATCTAACGCTACCGCTTCAAATAACGCATCTCCCTCAGAATTTGGAGTAATCCAGTATCTGGATGAAGTTCGAAGTTTAAGCGGAGGTGAAGATTTTAGCCAGGGGGATATCCAGGCACTTCGCAATAATGGAGTTCCCATTGAATATCTCAGAACTCTTGAAGATTTGGGCCTTCTGGATGATATGAATGCCTCTGCTGTAATCGGCTTGTATGCCAATGGTGTAACCGAAGAGTATTTGAGAGGGCTCGAAGACCTGGATTATTTAGAGGGACGAAATTATTCCAATATCATAGGGTTATATGCCAACGGAGTAACTATTGAGTATCTCCGTACCCTGGAAGATTTAGACTATTTGGATGGCAGCAACTACTCTAACATAATTGGTTTGTATGCCAATGGTGTTTCAGAAGAATATCTGAGAACGTTAGATGATTTAAATTATTTAGACCAGGTTAGCTACTCGAATATCATCGGTATGTATGTAAATGGAGTTTCCTCAGAGTATTTACGTGCCTTAGACGACATGGATATTCTGGGAAATGCCAGCCCGTCCGGGATAACTGGTCTTGCAGCCAATGGAGTG
>JAKSCW010000219.1 GCA_022360375.1 Balneolales bacterium | reverse complement strand
TTGATTTATATTGAAGGTCCTCTTCAAACCCGGCAATGGGAAGATAACCAAGGCCAGAAGCGGTATACTACCGAGATAAAGGCTCTTCAAATGACGATGCTTGACAGCAAGGGGAGTGGAGGCTCAGGAGGTGGTGCACCTGCCCCTCAGGCTCAGCCACAATCGAGTACACCAATGTCGAGCAACGTACAGTTAGACAGAAATTTTGACGATATGGACGATGATCTCCCGTTCTAGATTCCGATAAATCTCACAAAAGCGATAGGGACTTGTTCTTATCGCTTTTTTTATTTTGTACCACTCAAAAAGGCTCATTAACTTTAGAAAAATACAACTAACTGGCACTCATCGACGAGTATCACCCCCATATTTTAGAAATTTTAAATCCCATCTTTGGGCTTGCAGTGCCAACTGCAGAATTGAATGTTGTTGCACTTTCCATCCAGGTGTTTGTTATGATACTTGGTCTTGTATTTTCTGCTTTATTTTCCGGCTCTGAAGTTGCCTTCTTTTCACTTTCAAATCGATTAGATGAATTGGGGCTGGATGAAAGGCACCGATTAAGAGATAACCGAATCTCTAAAATGCTAAATAAACCCCGAAGGCTACTATCTACCATTTTAATTGGGAATACCTTTGCTAATGTAATTGCTTCGGTTTTAGCGGCGGTGATTACAGGAAGTCTGATGGGATTAATTAGTCTTTCAGAGGTCCTGGTTTATGCCATTGAAGTTGTGGTACTTACCTTTGTGATTTTAATCTTGAGTGAAATCACCCCAAAACTTATAGCCATCAATGATCCGCTTGGTGTTTCCCGGAAAGTAAGCGGGTTCATTTATTCTTTATATGTTCTTCTGAAGCCAGTGGCCACTATTCTCGCGGAAAGTGCGGTAAATCTTGAAAGACGTCTTCCTAAACCAACTTCGAAGATGACTTCGGATGATATCAAAACAATGGCGGAGGTAAGTGAAAAAGAGGGGTCTATTAAAGAAGACGAGAGAGAGATTATAGAGAACGTCATTGAATTCGGAACCACTACGGTTCGCGAAATTATGACTTCCCGGGTAAATATTATTGGAGTAAATCTTACAGACGATCTTGCCGACGTATTAAAAGTGATTAAAGAAGAAGGGCGTTCGAGGATGCCACTTTACGAAAATGATCTGGATTCGATACTTGGGGTAATATATGCCAAAGATGTACTTCCTTTTCTGAATAAAGTGGACGTAGTTGATGACTTTGATTGGAATTCGATATGCAGAAAAGCACTTTTTATTCCAGCTACTAAGAAACTGGACGATTTACTGCGCGACTTCCAGAGGGAGAAAACTCACATGGCTATCGTGGTAGATGAGTATGGTGGTACTGAAGGGTTGATAACTATGGACGATATTCTGGAAGAGATAGTAGGAGATATCGTTGATGAGGAGGGAGAAGAAAACGACTTGTATACCCGATTCAAAAGTGGAATTTACATTTTTGACGCTCAAATCGACCTGGACGATATGGAGGATATCTTAGAATGTACATTGACTTCTGAAGAAGACGAGTATGAAACCTTAGGTGGACTCATTTATCACCTCACGGAAAGCTTGCCGCTGGTCGGGGAAAGGGTTCTGTTTAAGAACCTGGAACTCACGGTCCATTCAGTGCAAAATAACAGGATCAAAAAAGTAAGGGTTAAGGTAGATGAACCAAAAGAAGAAGTAACCAATTCTACCCCCAGGAAATAGATGATACAGATTCAACAAAACGTTGACCTTTCCAAATACAATACAATGAGAGTTTCATCCAATGCACGTTATTTGGTTGAAGTGGATTCGGTGGAGACGTTAAGGGATGCTATTCGATTTGCACGGTTAAATGATTTGGAAGTATTGGTGTTGGGAGGGGGAAGTAATCTTTTATTTGTGAATGATTTTAACGGGTTAGTGATTTTAATTCGATTGTCAGGTATCGAAATAAAGGAAGAAGAGGGGCGTATTCAATTGAAGGTGGGGGCCGGGGAGGATTGGCACGAGTTGGTAATGTTTTGTGTGGCGCGAAATTGGGGTGGAGTCGAGAACCTTTCGCTGATTCCTGGAACCGTAGGGGCAGCACCTATTCAGAATATTGGTGCATATGGTGTAGAGCTGGAAGATGTATTTATAGAACTTGAAGCCTTCGATTTAGAAACAGGAGAGGTAAGAATTTTTAAAAAAGAAGATTGCAATTTTGGGTATAGGGACAGCATTTTTAAAAATGAATTGAAGGGAAAATTCATTATTACTTCAGTTTCACTTTGTGTTACACCAAATGGGGATGTGAATTATTCTTATGCTTCTTTGTCTCAAAAACTGGATGAATGGGGAATCTCTGCTCCAACTATTCAGGATGTAAGCAAAGCCGTAATTGATGTTAGAAGAAGTAAGCTTCCTGATCCTGAGGATATTGGAAACAATGGCAGTTTTTTTAAAAACCCTATCATCTCAATTTCTCACTATAATGAATTGAATGAGCGGTATAAAGACATACCAAGCTACCCCGCTTCAAGTAACGAGGTTAAAGTTCCGGCAGGTTGGTTAATTGACCATGCGGGATGGAAAGGATATAGAAATGGGGACGCTGGTGTACATGAGAAACAAGCGTTAGTATTAGTGAATTATGAGCATGCTACAGGGAAGGAAATCATGGAACTCTCAGAGAAAATCAGGCATGATATTAAAGAGAAATATGGAATTGAATTGGAACGAGAAGTGAATATTCTTTGAATAAATAGTTAGCTAATAAACAGATTCTGAATTATTTGAATTTCAAAAAGTATAGAAAAGCATGAAGAAACTATTAAAAATGAAAGGACTGAACGTTATAATCCTTTCTTTTCTTTTACTGATAAGTGGATGTGTATCTATTCAAACCAGCCCTGTTTCCGGAAATAAGAGAATATATGGGTATTCATGGAACCAGGAACTTGAACTTGGGAAACAGGCAGATTCTGAGATTATAGCTGAATATGGACTTTATGATGATCCGGAGCTGGCAGCGTATGTAGATCGGTTGGGGCAGGAATTGCTGGAAGTAAGTCATTTCAATAGAGAGGATACTCCCAGTGAATATAGAAACACCCCATTCACTTTCAGGGTATTAAACTCTCCCGTAGTAAATGCATTTGCCTTGCCAGGGGGGTATGTATATGTAACTCGGGGTTTGCTTAGTCATTTAGACAATGAAGCCCAATTAATGGTAGTTTTAGGTCACGAAATAGGGCATGTTGCGGCACGTCATGCTTCTCAAAGAGCCGCAGACCAACAATTCGGGCAACTTGCGATCATCGGTGGCGCTGTGCTGGGGCAGAGTTTTGGGTTAGACGGCAACAACATTTTGGCTTTAAGCAGCAAAACAGCTCAACTTTTGTTTTTGAGTTATAGCCGTGAGGACGAACGCGAATCTGACCGGCTGGGTGTTGAATATTCTGCTATGGAAGGATACATGGCAGCTGAAGGAGGCAAATTTTTTACCTCACTAAAGAGAATTTCGGAAAAAGCCGGTGCGAATATACCATCACACCTGTCTTCGCATCCGGATCCAGGGGAGCGTGAGAAAAATATCCCGGAAATGGCCGCAGAATGGGAAGCCAGAGGCTATGATCAATCGATATTAAATCGGGAGGAATTTTTGGATATGATAGATGGGATTATGTATGGGGATAATCCACGGGAAGGCTTTGTCAGCGATGATATATTTTACCACCCCGACCTGGAGTTTCAGTTTCCTATCCCGGAAGGCTTTACTGTTTTGAATCAATCCAGTGCCGTTGTGCTTTATAACGAAGCCCAGGATGCCATCATTCAATTTACAATAGATTCCGAGCATACTACCCCGGCAGCTTCCGTTAATGCATTTATAAATCAGGATGGAGTAACCCTGGTACAAGGCAATGAAGTATTGGTTAACGGATATGAAGGATATACAGCAGAAGCTACTTTAACGACTGAAAATGGCACAGCATACACCGTTGATATGAGCGCGGTTTCTTTCCAGGGGAATATCTACCAGTTTTTGAACTACACCACTTCCAGTCAATTTGAAACCTATGAATCCAGCTTCGATCTTGTATTCAATGGATTCGATTTGGTAGAGAATGAAGATGTGCTGAATGTACAGCCCGTAACTCTGGAATTGGTTCAGGTACCATCAACTTCTACTTTTTCTGACCTTCTCCCATCTTCTTTACCTATGGGAATTGAACCCCTGGATGTTGCCATTTTGAACCAGGTAGAGTTGACTGATACCATCGATGGAGGAGCGATTATCAAGATTCCGGTTCAATAAAAAAGAGCGACCTTTTCCAGGCCCCTCTTTTAATACCAGTTAAAAGTAGAATATTTTTAAAAAGAGAATCCTACCAGGATGTAGAATTGTTCAGTATCGGGGTTATAAATTGCGGCTCCGCTCAGTGGAATGGTTAAGGATTCAGTTACAACAATATCTTTCCCGGTACTAACCCCTACATTTACGAGCGCAAAATCTCCATCAGAAGAATGCCAGCCATCGCCAGCCCCTACAAATAGGGAAGCTTTGTCAAATGCATATCCGAGTTCGAAGTACATATCTTCCCCGGCTGCACCGGCATTTGTTGCCTCTTCGGGAATAAAATTGGCTGCAATTGAAAGCGCATCAATCTCAAACCCGGCGTTTATTTCAATGGCGTGGCTTTCGCCATCACCATATGGGGAGCCGGGGTAATAGTAATCGGTAACGCCAAGGGATAACCCAAAGTCAAAGCTATAACCGGCATATAAATCCATTTCCTGGAAACCGTCATACCCCTGAGATCCCCAGGCACCTATGGCAAAACCCCCTGAAGATGCTTCAACATAAGGCTGCCAGGAGGGGCCAGAAAAAGCAATTCCACGGAAAACATAGGTACTGTATAAATCCACACCTGTACTTACTTCAATTTCTTGAGCTTTTATATCCTGATGGGTTAATGAGATAGTGAGAACTAGAGCCACCCCTAGCAGGGAAGCAAATTTTGTTAATTTCTTCATTGTTCGATTCTTAGAGTGAGTGTTTGTGAGAGTGAGTCCGATTTAGCTAAATCGGGAAAAGTAAGCAGGAGAGGGAGTGAAGCTCTCCTGCGTTTTCCAGGTAGAGTAATTATTTAAGCGGAAACAGCAGGGGTGTCGGTAACACTGTTGCTTGTTTTAGATTCAAATTCAGGATAAGCTTCCGCATCGTGCTCGTGAAGGTCAAGGCCGAGTTCCTCAAGGTGACCATTAACACGAAGGGGGATAAAAGCATTAATAGCTCTAAAAATCACATAGCTTACCGGGAAAGTCCACAAAAAGGCAGCAGCAATACCAATAGCTTGCACGCCCATCACTGACCAGCTGAAGCCTGCTGAATCAAAGAGTCCGGCAGCAAGGGTTCCCCATACACCGCAAACACCGTGTACAGATACAGCTCCAACAGCATCGTCCACTTTCTTTTCTAAAAGAATCATTGAATAATGGCAGATAACACCCGCAACGGCTCCGGCTATAATGGCAAATACCGGAGTAAGATTAGCACAACCGGCAGTAATACCCACCAATCCCGCAAGTATTCCGTTCAAAGTAACAGCTCCGTTAGGTTTGCCTGTTGTAATCCATGTAATAGCCATTGCGGCTGTTGCACCCGCTCCGGCAGCCAGGAATGTATTCAGTGCAATTAACGCTACAGAAGAATCACCTGTGGTAGTGGAACCTGCATTAAAGCCAAACCAACCTAACCAAAGAATAAAAACCCCCAGGGCAGCAGTAGGTAAACTGTGGCCAGGAATAGTTTGAGGTTTTCCGTCAATATATTTACCAACACGTGGACCAACCACGAGTGCTCCCGCTAGTGCAGCCCAGCCTCCAACAGAGTGAACAACGGTAGAGCCTGCAAAATCAATAAATCCAAGGTTTTCTAACCAGCCGCTACCATTGAATAAACTTCCCCATGCCCATGAGCCAAAAACTGGGTAAATGAATGCGGTTATTACTACCGAAAAAATCAGGTAAGCATTAAAAGCAGTACGTTCGGCAACTGCTCCCGAAACGATGGTAGCCGCAGTAGCCGCAAATACAGCCTGGAAGAAAAAGAACGTATATGACCATTCTACGGAATAATCTCCAATTTCAAGAAGCATAAACCCGTCGGTTCCGATCCAGCCACCAGCGGAGGTTCCGAACATGATTCCAAAGCCTACAAAAAAGAAAGCCAATCCCCCAGCGCCAACGTCCATCACATTTTTCATGATGATATTGACAGCATTTTTTGCACGGGTAAAGCCAACTTCTACCATTGCGAATCCTGCCTGCATGAAGAAAACCAAACAGGCAGCGATGATTGTCCATATGTAATTTAAGTTGTCCTGTACAGCATCGGCAGCTATTTCTTGGGCCTGCACAGAACTAAGCGACATAAGTGTGATGACACCTAGAAGTATTTTTAATCCAAATTTCATGAGTATTTGGTTAGTTAGTGATGAGTGTTTTGTGAGTGCCTTTAACATAATTAGGCGAAAACACAAATGAAACAAAAAAAATTAATTACAAGATAATAATGGCCTAATTTAAATATATAAAAGCGCTTTTTAGATGAATTGACGTAAATGGAAGCGCTTGCTGGCTTTGTAAGAAAAAGTGCCTTCCTTTTGAAGAATTTCGAACTGATAAGGAGTATATCCTGCAATATGTCGTATCTTTAATT
>JAKSCW010000062.1 GCA_022360375.1 Balneolales bacterium | reverse complement strand
TTGTTACTGCTGATGTAGATGTAAGCAATGGAGTTATTCACGCCGTTGATGAAGTATTATTACCTAACGCGTTTCTCGATATCACTCAAATTGCATCTAAGAACTATGACCTGTCTACTCTTGTGAGCCTGTTAGATGATAACGACTTAGTATCCACTCTTCAGGGAGACGGGCCGTTTACGGTATTCGCTCCTACAAATACTGCGTTTGCTAATGCAGCATCGGTTCTTGACGAACTTACTTCAGAACAGGTTGCTGAGGTTTTAACCTATCATGTGGTTACTTCAAAGGCACTATCTGGTGATTTATCTGATGGGCAGGTTATTCCTTCTTTCCAGGGAGAAAATATAACTGTTGCTATTGATGGAGAAGGCAATGTGACATTAAATGGAAGTGTGAATGTGACTACTGTAGATTTGGAAGGAACCAATGGTGTAATTCACATCATTGATGCTGTTATCCTTCCTCCGAGTTATCAGAACTAGATGTATCTGTACCCGACTAAAAAGCCTGGCACTGATAATGCCAGGCTTTTTTATTCAAATACGCTAAAACTTTGATCCGGCCGCATAGCTAACACTGCTTCCACCATTATCTGAACCAGGTTCTCCACGTCATCCAGGTTACAAAGCTCCACCGGGGAGTGCATGTATCGCAGAGGTAATGAAATCAAAGCACTTGGAATTCCGGTTTGTTGGAAAAAAATAGAGTCAGTATCTGTTCCTGTTCTTACACTTGTCGCTTCATGCTGAATATTTATTCCGGCTTTTTCGCATACCTGTTCAATAAACTCCACCACTTTCGGATGGTTTGCTCCACCATGCTGTACGGTAGGCCCTTCGCCCAAAACCACTGTTCCATGCTGCTTTTGATCAATCCCCGGGGTGTCCGTCGAATGGGTAACATCAGTAACCAGAGCTACATCGGGCATAAACCGGTAACTCATCATCCTGGCACCGAACCCACCTACTTCTTCCTGTATGGAATTCAGTGCAATCACATTTACTTTAAGCTCTCCTTTTTGCTTTGAGAGTCGTTTCAGGGCTTCTGCAATGATAAATCCACCTATCCGGTTGTCAATCGCTCTGGCAGTTAAAATATCATCATTCAGATATTCAAAATCAGAAGCATAGGTAATTGGGTCTCCTACTTGTACTAACTCCAGCGCTTCTTCCTTGGAGGTAACCCCAATGTCTACATAAATATCTTTCCAGGCGGGTTCTTTTCCCCCTCCGTTCTTTTGATCCTGTAAATGAATAGCAGTATTTCCTGTAACTCCTACCACTCTTCCCCTTTTATTGTGAATAAAGACTTTTTTTGCCCGTGCAATGGTTGAATCACTCCCACCAAGCTTGGCGATATATACATATCCCTGGTCAGTAATGTGCTGAACTACCATACCTATTTCATCACAATGCGCTTCCAGCATTACCGTAGCAACGTCTGTATTGATGTTGATTTTTGCAACACACGACCCATAAGCATCCGTCACTACCTCATCACTAAACTCCTCTACATAGTTTTTCCACACCTGCACCCCTTTTTTTTCGTAGCCGGTAGGACTCGGTGTAATTAATAGTTCTTCCAGGAATTCTTTTGATGAATCAGTCATAGCATGTATCGTGTTAAAAGGAAGGATGAATATAGCAAAAGAGAACCTTCATGGTTTAGTAAATTACTTTGAATTTGTTAATGAGCTTCGCATTTTTATTGGAAAATATACACATGCACAGACCTGCTTACGATCCGGATTCATTCTACCACTGGCATACTATAGAAACACGATTTCGGGACCTGGACCCTCTCAATCATGCAAACAATGCGGTTTTCAATACTTACTTTGAAGAGGCACGCATCCACTTTGTTCATCAGATCTCAGAATTTCGGGACTCTTACCAACAAGGAAGAGCATTTGTGCTGGTGAAATGTACGATTGAATACCTGAAGCCAGTCCTGTATCCCTCAAAATTGCTTATTGGTTCCAGTATTTTGAAAATCGGAAACAGCAGTTTAGAAGCTATCCAGGCTATCTATGACTCGGAAACTAAGCAGTTACTTTCGGTTGCAATCCCAAAAGGGGTTTGGTTTGATATAAAAGCGAACCGGCCTTCCCGAATTCCGGAATTAACTGACATAAAACAAATGATGTTTGCAACAGCATAACATGGATAAAAGTACCAGGTATAAATTATTTAACGATCCTGTTCAGGGATTCATCTCGGTTCCAAAAGGGATTATTCTTAAGCTTATCGACCATCCTTATGTGCAGCGGTTAAGAAGAATTCGCCAACTTGGGCTTGGTTTTTTAGTTTTCCCCGGAGCTGAACATTCACGCTTTTCACATGCATTAGGTTCATTAGAACTCGGGCAACGTGTGTTGCGCAACCTTCGTGAAAAAGACACCACCATTAGTGACAAAGAATACGAAGCAACCTTAATGGCTTTGCTCTTACATGATGTAGGACATGGCCCACTTTCACATACGCTTGAACACTCATTAATCAAGAATTTCAACCATGAAATGATGAGCCTGGCCATAATGCATGAGTTGAATAAACAGTTTGATGGGGCTCTGGATACAACCATCCAGATTTTTACCGATCAATATCCAAAGAAATTCCTGCACCAGTTGGTTTCTTCCCAACTCGATTTGGACAGGTTAGACTATTTAAGAAGGGATAGCTTTTTTACCGGGGTTTCTGAAGGAACGGTTGGAATTAACCGTATTCTGAAAACTATGCGGGTTTTCAAGGGCAATATTGTTATCGAAAAAAAGGGAATTTACGCTATCGAGAATTACCTGATTTCCCGCCGGTTGATGTATCTGCAGGTTTATTTACATAAAACGGTAGTCAGCGCTGATGCATTGATCCGAAATCTGTTCAAACGAGTGCGTTTCCTGCTGGAATCTGGTGCCGAGCTAAGGTTTTCTTCCCCAAATTTGGAGTATTTCCTGAAAGAAAAGAGATCAGCAAAAAAGAAAATCTCCAAAGAAACTATTGATTTGTATGCTGCAATGGATGACTATGATGTATTCCAAAACATCAAAGACTGGCAAAATCACCCAGATTCGATTCTTGCAAATCTAAGCTGGAGGTTTTTAAACAGGGATTTATTCCGGACTACCTTTCTTGATCAGCCACCTTCCGAAGATCTTCAAAAAAAGGTTATCAGTAAAACCATGTCTGTACTGAAAAAGAAAGGGATACCTGTTACCGAAGAAGAGTCTTCATACTTTTTCAAGTTTGAAAAAACAATGACGGAGGCGTACAGATACTATAATGACTCAATTTGGATCTTACAAAATGGAACAGCGATCGAATTCTCGAAAGCCGTTGATTCTCAGAACATTCTTGCTTTAAGCAAACCTCTGGTTAGGCATTACTGTGTACATCTGAAGGAGATTTCTGTTTAGAACCCTTCGAGCCTTTTACATGCTTAAGAACTTTATTGGCAAACAGATAGTCGTATTCTTTTGCCACAAGAGTCAATTTTTGAAGTTCCGGGTCATTCAATTCATCCCCGAATTGCTTATTCATCAAAATATGAGCTACTCCATCAAAATCCTGGAGATGCAAAGCTTCTAAAATAGTACGCCTTTTATTTTTTGCTAACCCCATAAGATATGCAGCA
>JAKSCW010000581.1 GCA_022360375.1 Balneolales bacterium | reverse complement strand
GTTGAATCAATTCTTTTGAATTATTGGATGTATCGTTAACCAGATCGGGTACTCGGAAAACGGTCATATCCGGCATAAAACTATTATGGGCAAATTTCTTTGCTACAACCTGTGTTGCATTGCCATGTAACCAGTTGTTGAAATCTTCAGGGTCAATGATACAAGGCATAGATTCCCCTAAAGGCTTAAGTAATACATTGGCTTGTCTGGTTATAACTACATACGCTTTTCTTGACTCTGATATTTGTTTCCACATTCCCGCTACAGCCAGGATTTCTCTGGAATGAATGCGCACAAAAAAAGGAAGTGGATCACTAACTGTTTTTTTCCACACATAAAACCCGGAAACCGGAATGATGCACGCATTGGTTTTCAGTAAATCCATAAATGCTGGATTCGAAGCGATATCTTCCACGCCCATTGCTGTTACTTTTTGTGGACCGTACGTTAACCCCCAAATAGCAGCTTCAAGCTTAGGTTTTCCGATGTTGGAAGAGATAATTGGCAGTAAGTGACCCGTTGCTGCATTAAATGTAGGTTCCAAAAGAGATTCAGAATCGCTTAGAACTCCAAAATATTGGTCAATAGTTTCAGCATTTGAATCGAGTACGTAACGTTCCATAGAATGTGTGCCTGTTAAAGTCGTATGTTTTAAGAAGCACAAGGTACTCAACTAGAAAGTGAATGTTAACTATGAATCTCTTTTTCAATAAGAATGAAGCCAGAGCAAGAGCGTGGGTTCGAATCACTATTTATATGTTTGTTGCTTTCTTAATCATTGCCTTTGGGAACTCAATAGCACTGGGTGGTTTTCAATACCTGTTAACAGCTGTTCTGAGTACCGGGTTCTTTTGGATCATGTTCCGTATCGCAGACAACAGAAGCAATATTTCTGAAGCGGGGCTTAGGGTGTCAAAACGGTGGTGGAAAGAACTTGCGCTTGGAGTATTGCTCGGGTTTTTAGCAATGGGGTTCATATTTTTGGTTTTATTTTTTGGTAACGGACTTACAATAACCGGGTTTGGCTGGGAATCTGTTTCTTCTGCATTTTGGTTTTGGCCTGTTTTTGTTTTTTTGATACAAATGGCCTGCGTAGGGTTTTACGAGGAAATCATTTCACGATCCTATTTAATTGTGAACCTGAAGGAAGGATTTTCAGGTGAAAGCGTATCGCCCGCTACTGCCACTATTTTTGCTATTGTATTCAGTTCCGGAATTTTTGGGTTAGCACATGCAGGAAACCCAAATGTAACTTCATTTGCACTGGTTAATATTGTTCTTGCAAAACCGTTGTTTAACAGCCTTAATATTTTACCAC
>JAKSCW010000245.1 GCA_022360375.1 Balneolales bacterium | reverse complement strand
GGCTGCATATTTTTCAATTCGCTGTTCAATCAATTTTTCAGGCTTCATTTTCTTAAGCCTTTTTAGGCTCTGTTGAATTTGAGCTTTTACCGATTCCGCAGATGTTTTATGATCTCGATGAGCTCCGGAAAGTGGCTCCGGAATTACACCATCAATTATGTTCAATTCTTCGAGGTCTTTTGCGGTAAGTTTTAGTACTGCAGCCGCCTGTTCTTTATAATCCCAGGTTTTCCACAAGATAGAAGAACATGACTCAGGAGAGATCACCGAATACCAGGTATTCTCCATCATGTATACCTCATTCCCCATTCCAATTCCAATGGCTCCCCCGCTTGCGCCTTCTCCTATTACAATAGTAATGAAGGGTACTTTCAGCATCGCCATCATCTTTAAATTTTTTGCGATCGCTTCCGCTTGCCCTCTCTCTTCGGCTTCCAATCCGGGGAATGCCCCCGGGGTATCCAATAAAGTAATAATTGGGGTGTTAAACTTTTCAGCAAGCTTCATTAAACGGTACGCCTTGCGATAGCCTTCCGGGTTTGCCATACCAAAATTTCTGTATTGCCTGCTCGCTGTATCTCTTCCTTTTTGGTGCCCGATGATCATTACCGTTTCACCATCCATTTTCGCAAAACCTCCAACAATAGCTTTGTCATCAGAGTGGTAACGATCTCCATGGAGTTCAACAAACTCTTCGGTAATCAATTCAATATAATCGAGGGTGTACGGTCTCTCGGGATGCCGCGCCAATTGAACTCTTTGCCACCGAGTTAAATTCGCAAATATGTTTTCTCTTAGTTCATCTACCTTTTCTTTAAGGCTTTCAATTTCTTTATTAAGTACTCCATCACTAGTGGATGAAAGCGACTCTAACTCCTCAATCTTGTTTTCCAGGTCTGCGATGGGTTGCTCAAAATCTAAATATTGCATGATTTTATTTGTTATTGAGGTCTTTGTGAATTAGTGTAAACTTAGTGCAAGATATTACAATGCGCCAAAAATACTTCTCATTTTTATTGCCCACACTCTCCACATGGCTTCTCGTACTATCTTCTTAGACATTTTAGAAACCCCTTCTTCCCTTTCTCTGAAAATGATGGAAACTTCTTTTAGTTTAAAGCCTGCCTTCCACGCACGAAAATGAAGCTCAATCTGGAAAGCGTACCCATTAGATCGAATTCTATCTAACGCAATATTTTCGATAACATGCCTGTGGATACACTTAAAACCTGCAGTGGTATCAAAAATGGGTAACCCGGTAATTGTTCGTGCATAAATATTTGCTGAATATGAGAGAATTAAGCGAGTTAATGGCCAATTTATAATGCTTATTCCATTTGCATAACGAGAACCAATGGCAAGATCGGCCTCCCGAGATCGCACTACTTTAATAAGTTCGGGCACGTCCGCCGGGTCATGTGAAAAGTCGGCATCCATCTCACATACATACTGGTAATTTTTTTCAATAGCATACTTAAACCCTGTAACATAGGCTGTACCTAAACCCAGTTTTCCTTCACGTTCTATTAGAAAGACACGCCCAGGAAAATCAAACATTGTTTCTTTTACAATAGAAGCTGTGCCGTCCGGACTCCCATCATCAATTACCAATACATCAACTTCTTCTTTTAAGCTTATAAGCGCTCCTATCATACGCCGGATATTCCCCGCTTCATTGTAAGTTGGTATGATAACCAGGGCTTTATCTTCCACTACTGTCCCTTACCCTTTATCATGGTTAGGATAGTAATGATCAGGATCTTCAGGTCCATTTTCAGAGAAGTATTTTCAACGTAATACAAATCGTATTTTGTCTTCTCTTTCACATCATCAAGGGAAGAATCGTATTTCCATTTTACCTGCGCCCAACCCGTAATTCCGGGCCTTACTCTGAGCCTTCTGGTATATAACGGAATCTGATATTTAAATTGATCTACAAAGTGCGGGCGTTCGGGCCTTGGTCCCACCAAACTCATTGTTCCTTGAAGAACATTCACCAACTGTGGTATTTCGTCCAATCTAAGTTTTCTAAGCCAGTAGCCGAGTTTTGTCACACGTGGATCATTTTCTGAAGCCCATGTTGGACCAGTCGCAGATTCGGCATCACTCCTCATTGTCCTGAATTTATACATGGTAAAAGGTCGACCTTTTCTGCCAACCCTGGTTTGCTTATAAATGACCGCGCCCGGGGAATCTATTTTTATCCAAATTGCGAGGATTAAATAAACCGGAGAGAATAAAATCAATCCTGAAAGTGATACAACAACATCCATTATTCTTTTAACTCCTCGTTCCCAAAGGGGCATCGGTTCCGGAGAAATCTCAATAATAGGCATTCCAAAGATTTGGTTGGTTTTATTCAAACCACTCACCAATTGGTAGAAATCGGGCAATAGTTTCAGTACAATATCCGGTTGATCAACCTTAGAAATTACATCTACTAAATCTGTTCGTCTCTCGGGTTCAATTGCAACCAATACATCCTGCACTTTGTATTCCTCAACAATAGCAGCAATGTTCTCTAAATGTCCTATTACCTCTTCTTGCTGAATTCCAATTTCAGGGTTAAGGGATTTACCATTTACCTGCACATAACCCAGTACTTCCATGCCCAGTGTTTTATTGCGTATTAAATCATCAAATGCAACTTTGGCGTTATGGCCGGTTCCTACTATTATTGTACGATGCAAACCTTTCCCTTTTTGAGCATAAAACCGCTGAATAGTGCGGATGATGAATCGGTTTAGTGCTACAATCCCAAAAATAAATCCCCAATAGTAAATAACCATTGCCCGGTCGGCTTCGAATGAGGCACGATCCCCAAAATCGAGCATGAAATACAAAATCAATCCGCCAATAATTGTGGTTTTTAATACCCTGAAAAACTCGTCCAACCTGGAAACCAGATATAGTTTTTTATATAAACCAGCTATCACAAATATTAGAACCCAATAAAAGCTGAGTATAACTCCGGCAGAAGCAAAATTAACATCAAGGTGCATGAGATGAATATTCACTGATTCTGTAAAGAATAAATGGAATACAAACCAAGCCGCTAACAAGATCAAAAAATCAAGTATGCTGGTAAAAATTACTTCTCTGTATCTGTTTACGCTATTCAATGAGCTATATATTAACTACACTTCTAAAGTTTAGTAAAATACGTAATTTTAAAAATGGTGCATAACCCGATTAACGCTTAATAACTTTGTATAAACTACATACTTCTTGTTCATCAACTAAAGCTCGTCTTGGAACTCTCACAACTGATCATGGTGTAATTCAAACACCCATTTTTATGCCAGTTGGAACACTAGGAACAGTGAAAGCAGTATCCCAGGATGACCTGAAAAATAAAATACTTGCACAAATTATATTGGGAAATACCTACCATCTGTATTTACGTCCTGGTAATGAGGCAATTTCAGCTGCAGGGGGACTTCATAAATTCATGAACTGGGAGTTACCTATCTTAACGGATTCAGGTGGATATCAGATTTTTTCACTTTCTGAGAATAGAAAATTGGAGGAAGAAGGAGCGTACTTTAAGAGTCATATAGATGGTTCAAAACACTTGTTTACTCCAGAAAATGTAGTTGAAACCCAGCGTATTCTCGGTTCAGATGTTTTAATGATATTGGACGAATGCCCGCCGTATCCAAGTAGCTTCGAATATGCAAAAAACTCTATGCAACTTACTCATCGCTGGGCTCGGCGAGGAAGGAAGCATTTTCTTGAAACTCAACCTCACTACCATCACCGGCAATTCCAATTTGGAATTGTACAGGGAGGAACCTACCGGGATTTAAGAATCGAATCCTCAAAATTTATGGCAGATCAGGATTTTGAAGGCATAGCTATTGGAGGGTTAAGTGTGGGAGAACCAATACCGCTTATGTATGATATGACTGATTTGAATACGGATTTTCTCCCCAAAGAGAAAGCGCGTTATTTAATGGGAGTAGGAACACCAGCAAATCTTTTAGAGTGCATAGCTCGTGGTATTGATATGTTTGACTGCGTAATGCCAACACGAAATGCAAGAAATGGAATGATCTTTACACGCCTTGGCAGGGTAAATCTTCGAAATGCCAAGTGGAAAAACCATCACCATGTGCTAGATGATACCTTCCCGTCGGACCTAAGCAGTAAATATACGATGGCATATATCCACCATTTAATCAAAAATGACGAGATCTTTGGATTAACTCTTGCTTCAGTACACAATCTTACTTTCTATCTTTGGTTGATGAACGAAGCCAGAAAACATATTAAGCATGATACCTTTTCTATCTGGTACCCCAAAATGGTACAACAGCTTGAAGAAAAACTTTAAGAATGATTGCCTAGGGTGTCTAATAGTTTGTAGCTACTAAATACGGATTTCACAATTATGTCTATATCCATCCAAATGGAATAATTCTGAAGATAGTATAAGTCATAATTGTCAGTATCTGACTCTGTTGTAATTTTATCTGAGTTCAGTTGAACTAATCCCGTTAGTCCACTCTTATATTTATACTGAGAATTTCTTTGTGAATAAATTGGGGCTCCCACTAAACTTAGTTTTCCCAATACTACGTATCCGAATAAACGACTGTAATTCTTTATAGCGTGCTTTTTAATTGGGAAAAAAAGGCTTATCGGGTTTTGGTTTATTCTTTTTACTTTCGAAAAAAGCATTCCAGGAAAGGAAATAAGACCCAATACTAAAAAACAGGGGAGAGCAATGGTCACATCAAGAATTCGCTTCAAAAATTGATTTATCCCTTTGGAATAAGAAAACCCAACCTCGACCAAGGGTATTGATTCAAGATATTCAACATTAGACTTGCCAACAATAAAATCCATTGAATCAGGTATCAATTTAACCAATACCCTTTGATTTTGGAGTGCAGCAATTTGGCTTAGCATTTCTTTGTAAGAAATTGATTTTAAAGCAAAAAAAACCTGGTCAATCTTGTACGCTTTAACAAAATCTTTTAGTTGAGGCAAAGTACCTAAATAACCATTTCCATCTACCTTGATTCCTATTGTACCCATTACTTCGTAGTTCCAGTCTGGACGGGAGTTTATCTTTTTTTGGATTTGGCTGGTATCTTCATGATTTCCTACTAACAGCACTTTGGAACTTCTGATTCTTCCTGTGGTTTTTGAGATGTTTTTTGAAAGATTAATCTGGAATAATCGAACCAGAATCATTAGCACAATTGCTGATATCAAGCCATAAATCAAAGCTAATCTGGAAAAGGCGAGATTTCTTACAAAAAAAGTAATTGTCGCAACAGCCGCGTAACAAGCTACAACTGCTTTCAGCTGATTTGATATTGAAGCCTTCTGGGAACGAAAAAGATCGAGAGCACTTCCAAAAACCATATACAATACAGAAGCCAGTGCATTAATCCATAGATACTTAAGGTTTTGAATACTGCTGAAAATTTCGATGCTAAAATTAAATCTTAGTAAAAACCCAAATAGTACCGACAAATTGACTAAAAAAAGATCTGTTGCTACCAACCCGATAACTCTCATATTATCAAAAATGAAAGAGAAAAAGCCTCTAACCCAAATTGCAGTTATCACTAATAACCTGAAAAGCACACCAAATCGGGGGTTGTATTGTTTTTCAAAAAATTGATACAGAGCTTTACTGAAAACCTTTATGTGGCCTAAATCTCCTTTCTTTGAGCTTTCCCCTTTGTAGTGAATTATTGAGGTAGCAGGCACATAGTCAATATGGTATTTCGTATCTCTCACACGATAACAAAGGTCATCGTCTTCAGCATACATAAAGAAACGCCCATCAAACCCATTAAGGTCTTTCAACAGGTTTGTATTCCAGAACATACATGCACCTGAAATAACAGGCACACTAGCTATTTTATCTTCATCGAGCCACCCCAAATACCTGGGAGCAAACCATTTACTTTTTGGGAACAAATAATGAAATCCCAATACAGTGCAAATCGCGGACCATATTGTGGGTACAGAACGTTTAGATTCTGGTGCAAATGTTCCATCGGGGTTCAGAATTTTACACCCACATGCACCACAAAATTCATTTTTCTGCATATGATCATACAGCTTCAGTAAAGTATCCTCACTTACCAGCGTATCAGGATTAATTATCAAAGTGTAAGTAGCACTTACAAGTT
>JAKSCW010000252.1 GCA_022360375.1 Balneolales bacterium | reverse complement strand
TGTCATTGTTATTCTTGATCACAAGTAATGTGCCCATCAGTATGTCTTCTTTTGCACCCGAAATTTCAAATAATCGATGCAAGCGAATCACCGGAACTGATTTTCCGCGGAAAGAAACTTGTTCAGAATCCCCTAACACAGTGAATAAATCATCTGCTTCCGCTCTGAAAGTCATATCAATATTTATAGTTGGCACGATAAATCGCTGATCAGCTACCCGAACCAACATCCCATCAGTAATTGCAAGTGTGAATGGTAATTCAATTGTAATAGTAGTTCCCACTCCAAGTTCAGAATTTACTTCTACTTTCCCCTGAAGTTGCTCAATAGAACGGCGAACTACATCCATTCCTACTCCACGACCAGACAAGTCGGTTACAACTTCGGCAGACGAGAATCCGGGAAGGAAAATTAACCCATAAATTTCCTGGTCTGTCAATTTCTTATCCGGTTCAATTAAGCCTTTCTCAACCGCTTTCCCGAAAATGACGTCCTTGTTAATGCCACGTCCATCGTCCGAAATTTTTATCACCACTTTCCCGCCTTCCTGGAATGCTGAAAGCGTGATATTACCCGCTTCCGTTTTTTCAGTTTGTGCTCGTTCATCCGGAGTTTCCAATCCATGATCAATTGAATTTCGAAGCATATGGATCAATGGCTCATTGATTATATCCACCATGTTGCGATCAATCTCAGTATCCTCACCAAAAGTTGTGAACTTCACATTCTTGCCGGCCTTTTTAGACACATCCCGAACAAGGCGGTTCATTTTATGGAAGGTAGCTTTCAGCGGAACCATTCTAAGCGTTAAACTCGTATCCTGGAGCTCCCGCAAAATCTTTGTGGTGTGATTTACTTTCTTTTGAAGTTCCGAGTCTTTTGGAATTCCCTCATCCTGAGCCACCACAGAATGCGCAATCACTAACTCGCCCACCATATCAATCAATCTGTCGAGGCGATTCACACTAACACGTACCGAAGCATCCTCCGTTTTGGTAACGGTGTTCGTTGTTGATTCTTCCATCACCTTGGCCAGTTCAACCCGGGGAGTAGGGTTGTTTGAAGAAGTTTCTGCACTGGGTGTTTCTGAATTCGAAACAGGTGTTGGAGTAATTCCATTTTCGCCAAATGTTTTAGCCATGGCATCGGCAGGCTTCACGTCATTATCGGAAACATCTACCAATACACGCATCATTTTGTGAAACTTCTCCGGGGTATGAAGTGGATCACCTCCTTTAGACACTTCAACTACCTTTAACAGGTTTTTGATAATGTCAATCGATTCAAAATTAATATCGGCGCAGGCCTGATCGAATGGTAGGTTTCCGTCCCGAACTTTGCTCAAAACGGTTTCAACCCAATGTGTAAACTCAGTAATTGGCTGCAATCCCATAAAAGCTGAAGTACCTTTGATAGTATGGAATGCACGGAAGATGGTGTTTACCAATTCAATATCATCCGGTGAATCTTCCAGATCCAGTAGTGCACTTTCTGCCGCTTCGATCAGCTCAGTACATTCCGTAATGAATTCACCCACCATATCCAGTTCTACATCATCAGGTATGTAAAACACATCTTTGGCGGGTACCTCTTCTTCTGAACTCTCGGAAACAGCTGTTTCAGAATTCGCTACCTCTGTAATCTCTTCTTTTACAGATTCGGCTTCAGCTAATGGTTCAGCAACTTCCTGCGATTCCTCCCATTCCTGGTTTTCTTCTACATTCGTTGCTTCTTCTATTTTTTTTGAAACAATTTCAAACCAGCCAGGCTCAGAGATACCTTTATTTGCGGTTTCTACAAGTTCAAGAGCCTGTTTTAGTGGGGCGGATACTTGTTCAGTCTCATTTGCGATGCATCCTTTAAGTAGTTCAGTAAGCTCTTTACCCTGTTCAGGGGTAAACGAACCTTCGTCAGCCATCATGATGAATGAAGCAACATCATCCAATGTTGCAGAAGAAATCTCTTGTCCGGATCCGGCAACCTGATTTGTTACTTCTTCATCCCCTTTCTCCTTCTGGTATTCCTGAATCTGTTCTTCCGTAAGCTCAATAACGCTATCCGCGGATTCTCCTGCACCTTTTAGTGCTTTTTCCAGTTCCTGGTATGACTTTTCAAAGTGCTCTACGGTTTAAAGCATCTTTACCAAAACGACGATTTTTTTATGTCGGTTAAATCCGGGACAATGCAAGCCATCAACATGTTTCGCGAGTACATTATTTCTGATGGCGATGTAACCGTAGAGC
>JAKSCW010000059.1 GCA_022360375.1 Balneolales bacterium | reverse complement strand
CCAATTCAGTATAAATTTCAATAACACGTTCCTGATCGATGCGGGTAACGTTATTTGGGCCAAGGTAGCGTTCGGTTCGGGCTAAATTGCTTAACGGCATCCATTCGCCACTGGGTGTTTGAATCTGGATATTCTCCAAATCAGTAGAAGCTGCCTTTTGTCTTGGGTCAAGCTCAACATTAACCTGGAACTCAACGCCTTGATCTACAAAACTGGTTGCGATGCTTCCTTGAACGGCATCACTGACAGCACTTGCAACCTGATTAGTATTCATACCAACTAAAGAGATACGCTCTCTGTCCATTATTAATCGAAGTTCCGGGCGACCTTCATCAGCAGTACTATACGCACTTACTACACCATCAATTTGTGCTATGCGCTCCTTTACTCCATCAGAAAGCTCTTTTTTAACGCCTGGGTCATATCCAAAAACCTGAACAATCAATCCATTTTCCCCATCCGGGCTGAGTGGATCGATAATAATCTCCTGCACACTAATTCCTGGCACAATCTTCAAATCCTCAAGGATCTGGCTTACAATTTCAAACTGAGTTCGATCACGTTCATTTTGAGCAACTAATTCTACGCGCACCGTGCCGGTAAATCCTCCCGGGTTATCTGCCCCTTCAATTCCTTCCTTGTCTCCGTAATCGGAAACTACAATTCTTGCTTCAGGAATAGTTTGTTGGATAACACTCTCTACTTGTTTAACCGAACGTTCTAATTCAAGTAAGGAAACCCCGGGTTCACGGCTAACTTCTAAGGTAAATGCGCTCTCATCCACGCGGGGGAAAAACTCACCCCCTAAGGAATTGAAAATTGGAAGAGTAATAACGAAGAAAAGTATGGCAGTAATTACAATTAACCCGCTTCGATGCAGCGTCGAGTCAAGTTGCCTTGCGTAAATGTTTTCCAATCGCTCTAATAAATTACCAAAGAAATTGGCCAGTTTATTTTGAGCCTGGAAGGACACTTCCCCGTCTTTAAAGAACTGGGAGCTCATCATCGGAATCAGAGTTAATGCAACCAATGAAGAAACGGTAAGTGAAAATGAAATAGTGAGTGCCAGGTCACGGAATAAGAAACCCGCGATTCCAGGTACAAAAAGGATCGGCAAAAATACAACTAAGGTGGTAAGAGTAGATATTACAACAGGAACTGCAACTTCCCGTGCACCCATTACGGCAGCCTCTTTTCGATTGTATCCCTCTTCTCTGAAACGAAAGATATTTTCTAAAACCACCACCGCATCATCCACGACTAACCCTACAGCAAGGGTTAACCCGGAGAGAGAGATGATATTCAGGCTCAATTCAGCAAAATCCATCACAGCAAATGTAGTAATGATGGAAACAGGTATTGAAATAGCAATGATAAGTGCAGAGCGCCCGCTTCTTAAAAAAGCGAGGAGAATCAAAATAACAAGAAAGATTGCCTGGAGGCCGGTAAGTAATAAATTCCGGATCGAAAGCTTAATAAATTCGGCTTTGTTGGTAAGAACCTGAACTTCAACATCAACCGGAAGGCTTCGTTTAATCTCTTCGAGGTTTGAAATTACTTCTTCCGCAGCTACCACCACATTTGCGTCACTTTGCCGGTAAATGTTGAGAATGATTCCATCATCACCGTTAACATGAACGTTACCAATTGGTTGGGCAATTCCATCATCAACTTCGGCAACGTCTCTCAAGTATAGAGATTGGCCATCGCGCACCTCTACTACTGTATTCATGATTTGTTCTACCGTTTTCAATTCGCCCATAGTGCGAAGGGAATAAACGGTATTACCTTCTGTTAGCTGGCCCGCCGGAACCTGGATATTTTCGGCATTTAAACGGGAAGAAATATCTGAAATGGTGATATCGTACAATCTCATTTTTTCATTGTCGATAATCACATTAATCTGCCGTTCTAATCCACCAGAAGTTTCTGCTGAAGCTATCCCGTTAATTCGTTCAATGCGTTGTTCAAGTACCTGGGTTGCATAGGTTCTCAAATCTCTGGAAGAGCGTACATCTGAGGTGACGGCAAGTACAACAATTGGTTCCTGGTTTGGGTCATAACTGAAAACCAGTGGATCATCAGCTTCATTTGGAATTGCCCTGGTTACGAATCCAAGTTGTTTACGAACATCATTTTCTGCTTCATATAGGTCGGTTCCCCAATTAAAATTTAGTTTTACAACAGATGCACCTTGGCTGGACAAAGAACGAACTCTTCGTATTCCACTGATACTCCCAACATTTTCTTCGATGGGGCGTGTGATAAGTGCTTCAATATCTTCTGGTGCAACTCCTTCATAAGCAGTATAAACAGTAATAGTCGGGAAGCTTACATCCGGGTACAGATTCAGGCGAAGCTGAGATACACCAAATATTCCGAACCCGATAAGAATCAGGCTGGTCATCAGGAAAGTTATTGGGCGTTTTACCGCCAGTTCAGATAAAGATCCCATGATTTAATTGTTATTGGCTGTTCGCAAGCTATCCATGAACGCCCTTCGTTCTTCCTGAGTCATATTCTGAAGCCGCTGCCTGTCTTGTTCACTCATGGATGCAAACATGCCACCCGGCCCACCCGGTCTTGGCTGTACACCAGATGTATCTCCGGGAGCACCAGTTCTTCCGGGACGGTTTCCGCCGCCGTTGGCAGACCAACCCCCGGCAGAGCTTCCACTTGCAATTCTTTGGATTTCAGGCGAGGAGAAATCAGAACCTGTGGCAACCCGAATGTTCCCGCCATCCTGTAAGCTATTTTGGCCAGTCACAATTATGCTTTCGCCAGGGCGGAGGCCGGCTAAAACTTCAATTTTATCTCCTTGCTCAATTCCCAACGTTAGTGGCCTGAGTTCTGCCACTGAATCACCAATAGAAACAAAAACGGAATAGGTTCTCTCTAATTGAATAGAATTCGATTCCGGCTCTACGATAGTTTCTACCTTTTCTACCATTGCACTTCTTGGTATTACGATGGCAGATGGTTTATTTACAATATCAATTACACTTTCCGTAAGAACACCTGGGTAAATAGATTCCCCGGAATTGGTCAAAGAAATAACTACTTCACCTAATCCTGTGGTAGCATCTAATTGGGGGCTTTTTCTCGAAACAACACCCTGGGCCGAAGTTTCACCCTCATTCGATACACGAAGATTTACAGTTTGCCCTATTTTTATGAATCTCCAATCCTGCACAGGTAAGAAAACGCGGGTTTCATAACCTACCAGGTTTGCTATATCAAACAAAACCGTGTTTGAATTTGCAAGATCACCCACTTCTGCATTCCTTGAAATAATTACTCCCCGAACAGGTGATCGCACTTCAGTGAAGCTGAAATTTTCCTCGGCCTGAGTTAATGAAGCTTTTGAAGATTCATATTGAGCTAATGAATTTTGAAAAGTCGCGAGTGCATTTTCATATTCTGAGGCACTTGTGAGTTCCCTTTCAAGTAGAAACTTTTGTCTTTCATAAGCCGAGCTGTCTCTTTGTACTGCGATTTTGCTTTGGTTTAAATTTGCCTGGGCCTGATTGAGTTGGTCCCGGAATGTTGCATCATTTATTTTGGCCAGTAACTGTCCTTGGCGAACGGTATCACCCAGGTCTACATATATGTTTGTGAGTCTGTTGCTGGTTTGCGGGGTAATTGCAATAACATCCTCCGCCTTTATTGTGCCGAACGATTTCACTTGCTCTGCAATAGGTTGGAAAGTAACTCTTTGGGTTTCAACACTAGTTACTCTGTTTCCCCCACCAAAATTTCCAAAGCCTCCAGCTCCCCATCCTCTTGGGTTTTGCTGTGCCTGCTGATCATCTCCTCTATTACATCCAGTAAATAGTAAAGAAAGGAATAATGCCGTAAAGTATATTTTTTTCACTGAATAAGATCTTAATTTTAATTCATTCTATAAGACTCTTAAGTTCGACAAATAGTTCAGTAATACTTGTTGCCTCCTTGTAAAAAAAAGCAATCGTAACTTTACAAATTGAAATGTTTAGGAGGCCTAGTTTTCGTATCATTAAACCATTAATTAAAAATATATCTCACATTACATGAAATTTTTTATCGATACTGCAAACTTAGAAGAGATACAGGAAGCCAACGATTTAGGAGTACTGGATGGCGTTACAACGAATCCAAGTTTATGTGCAAAAATAGGTGTAAGAGATTTTGAAGGGCATATCAAGAAAATTTGTGACATCGTTGAAGGCGATGTATCCGCCGAAGTAGTATCGACCAGCTATAACGAAATTGTAGAGGAAGGACGAAAAATTGCTAAAATTGCTGATAATGTAGTGGTTAAAGTTCCATTGATTAAGGATGGTATTAAGGCAATCAAAACTTTTTCTGAAGAGGGTATTAAAACAAACTGCACCCTTTGTTTTTCTTCCACGCAGGCATTGATAGCGGCAAAGGCAGGCGCAACGTACATTTCTCCCTTTTTGGGAAGACTGGACGATATATCCTCGAACGGAATGCAGTTGATTGAAGACATCGTTCAAATATATTTAAACTATGGTTATGCAACAGAAGTATTGGCAGCAAGTATCCGCCACCCCATGCACGTAGTTGAATGCGCGAAGGTGGGAGCCGACGTTGCAACAATGCCATTAAGTGTAATTATGGGCTTATTGAAACACCCATTGACAGATAATGGGTTAGCCCGTTTTTTAAAGGATTGGGAAGATTTACAGGCCAGTTTTAACGGATAATTAAATAATCGACTTCCAGTTCAAAAGCATGGGCTTTTTTCTCATCTGAAATAAATCCAATTTGTATAAAAGGACGTTTTTTATTGGCATTTTCAAATGACCGGCCCGTGTAGTTACCTACCTGATTTTCTTTAAATTCATTAATGGGAATGGTTATTGTTGCCCACTCATTATCCGTTTTAAGTATTGAGTACTTATAATTTGGGAAGTAAAACCTGGAGTATTGATTCATAACAATGGCAAAATTCATCCCGGAAAGCTTGTATCTGATTTCAACTTCTTCTGCTTCTGTAAGATCCAGAAGTAACTGACGGCTTCTAACTGAAGCAAATCCTCCTCCGTTTGCCAGAGAAACAGTTCCTGAAAATTTGATTGAGTTGT
>JAKSCW010000266.1 GCA_022360375.1 Balneolales bacterium | reverse complement strand
TATGGTATGTTTACAAAAACTGTATTCGGTAACACTATTTCCCGGGGGAGCTCCATGTGCCGCTTTCGACCAGGTACGCCTGCCATCCACAAAGTTGATTTGTGCGATGGGTACGTCGCATATTTGAGCGGCAAGGGTGGCTAAATTGTTAAACTCTTCTTCCTCCTTCGTATCAAGAATATGGTAGTCTGACAATTCTCTACGCCTTCTCTCTTCCCTGTTTTTTAAAACCTCACTAACCATTTAAGCTGAATATGAATTGTACCTTTACCCGTCTTTTATCGGTGAAGCGAAGTTTTTCTAAAGCTGAAACCGGGTTAGAAAGTATTAATCAGTTACCGCGGTTCGATTCCGGTAACTTCTTGCTGGCCTTAGCCCCAAGTTCTTTAAGCATCTCCGCCTGGCGTACTAAATTCCCACTCCCTTCTGATAGTTTATTCCGGGCATCCTCATAGCTTCTCTGGGTTTGTTTAATTCGCTCTCCTATCTGATTCATGCTTTCCACAAAGCCCACGAATTTGTCGTACAATGCGCCCCCTCTTTGAGCAATCTCGAGCGCATTTTTATTCTGATATTCCTGTTTCCATACACTATCGATGGTAGCAAGCGTAGCCAATAGCGTGGAGGGACTCACAATCACAATATTGCGGTCAAACGCTTCATAGTACAAATTCGGATCAACCTGGAGGGCTACTCCAAAAGCGGGTTCTATTGGAATAAAAAGGAGTACAAAATCCGGGCTTTTATCCCCGTGAATTTGCTGATAGTTTTTTTCACTCAGACCTTTTACATGGCTGCGAATGGAAGCGATATGCAATTTTAGTGCTTCTTCTGCTTCCAGGTCTTCTTCCGAGGAGGAAAACCGTTCATAGGCCGTTAACGAGACTTTGGAATCGATGACCAGGAATTTTTCATCCGGAAGGTTCACCACCACATCAGGCTGAAGGCGCCGGCCATCTTCGGTGGTCATGCTTTGTTGTACTTCATACTCGCGCCCCTTGGTTAACCCGGAACGTTCAAGAATCCGCTCCAGGATTACTTCTCCCCAGTTTCCCTGGGCTTTGCTGTCCCCTTTCAGTGCCTTTGTCAGGTTTTTGGCATCCTCGCTCATTTTCTGGTTCAGTTCCGCCATTTGCCGGATTTGTTCTTTCAGGGTTGCGCGCTGCCGGTTTTCCTCGCTGTAAGTTTCTTCCACTTTCTTTTTGAAGGACTCCAGGTTTTCACCCAGTGGTTTCAGAATCTGGTCTAAACTTTCCCGGTTTTGTTTGCTGAATTTCTCGGCTTTTTCATCCAGGATCTTGTTAGCCAGGTTTTCGAACTGGTCTTTGAGCTGGTTTTGCATCTGCCCGAGTTCCCCTTTTTGCTCATCCAGTTTGGTTTGCAGAGCATCATACTCGGCTTTCAATCCTGCCAGCTGGCGATCCAGCTCACCGGATTTCTCCCGTTCTTCTCTCAATTCTTCGTCTTTTTGAGCCTGCACCCGATCTAATTTTTCTTCCGTTTCTTTGATCCGCTCTTCCGTTTTCCCGGATTCTTCCTCCCTCTGGGATTCCAGGTTCGAAATCCGTTCTTCCAAACGGGAGGATTGAGATTTTGATCGGAAATGGGCGATTAGATATCCTAAAATCCCTCCAATAACCAATCCGGAAATTGCTGCAATGTAATCCATGAAATGAGTATCGTTTGAGCGTTAAACTACCAGATTAACGCTCAAAAATCCGAAACTTTTCAATGGGTTACCAACCTTAATTACGAATGGAATCCACGGGGTTGGCAAGTGCTGCCCTAACCGACTGATAACTTATAGTAAACATCGCGATGCATACAGCAATAATTCCTGATGCCAGGAACATCACCACACCGGGTTGAATCCGATAGGCAAACTGATCCAGCCAGAGAGAAATCAACCAGAAAGAACCGGGCAGCCCAATCAAAATTGACACACTGACCAGCTTTAGAAAATCGGAAGAAATCGTCTTCACCAAAGACAACACGGAAGCACCAAAAACTTTTCGGATTCCAATTTCCCGGGTACGTTGCTCCGCAGAAAAAGCTGCCAGTCCATACAATCCCATACATGCAATTAAAATGGCAAGAACGCTGAAAATCAGGATGATACGACCCGTTTTTTCAAAGTCGGCATACTGATTATTGAAAGCTTCATCGAGGAAAAAATAATCAAAAGGTTTATCCGGGAATAACGCTACCCATTCAGCTCTGGCCTGATCAATGGCCAGGGAAACATCCGAACTGGCGAGCCTTAAGGTGATCATCGAAATTCCTCCGTCACGGGTATTTAGTACCAGCGGATCAACCACCTGGTCTACGGATTGATAGTGGAAATTCCTGAATACCCCGACGACTTCCCCAACAAAACCTCCCGCTCCGGATTGAATCCGCTGGCCAATTGCCTCATCCGGACCCGACCAGCCAAAAGATTTGACTGCTTCTTCGTTGATTAGGAACGTGTCTCCGAAATCCTGGGAATATTCGTCGCTGAAATCCCTGCCTGCCAACATTTCCAGCCCGTAGGTTTCTGCAAAATCGAAATCCACAAACATATGGAACATGGACTGAGTCATATCATTTTCTTCGCGATCAATCCTGATGGCAAAGTTCGAAGCTCCACGTCCCGGGATTGAAGAGGAAAGGGACATATTTTGAACTGTTGATAAACCGGAGAATCCATTTTTTATGAGTTGCTGTTGCTCCTCTAAATCAAATCCTCCACGAATGGGCAGAATCATCATCTGCTCTTTATGAAATCCCAGTTCCTTTTCCATCATAAAATTGATTTGCCTGAACACAGTGATGGTGCTCACAATCAAAATCACAGAAATAGTGAATTGGCTCACAACCAGGACTTTTCTGAGTGAAGCCCCTCTCACTTTTGTGCTCCCTCCCCGATTGAACATACTTAACGGACTGAATGAAGAAAGAACAAGCGCCGGATAAAACCCAGCCATCAAACCAACAAATACGGCCAGCAATAGCATCCCGGAAATAAATTGAGGGGTAATCAGGATCGACAAAGCATATGGGAGTCCGGTTAATTGATTGTACCAGGGAAGAACCAATGCAAATAGAAGGATGGCCAGTATAAAAGAAAGGAAGCTGAGTACAATTGCTTCTCCCAAAAACTGGCCGATCAGGGAAAATCGCTGTGCGCCAATAACCTTTCTCATACCAACTTCACGGGCCCTGATTTCTGATCTTGCCGTAGACAGGTTGATGAAGTTCAGGCAGGCTATAAATAGAATAAGGCCCG
>JAKSCW010000217.1 GCA_022360375.1 Balneolales bacterium | reverse complement strand
AATAATATTGAATCGCAAGGTCCAGAAGTATAGAAGCTCTTTCTTCAAATCCGGCTTTATCTTGCTCAAATGCCACTTCAGTTAGTGCAAGATACTGGGCGGTTAAATTGTTGTAGAAGACAGCTAAGCTATTCATGTACTCAATATTTGTGCTTTCAAGTTGGTAGGCCTCAATCAATTCCTTTTCAGCTTGCTCACCAATGCCTTCTGCTTCAAACTTAAGCTGTGGAATCAGTGAGGCATCATTTTCATTGTAAGCAACTACAAGATCGTTTAAAATCCCGAGGGTAACCTGGTAAAGTTGAGTCCCATAAACGTTTCTCACATCGGCATCATATGGATAGTTTTCTACTATAGTGCCTAATAAATCAATAGCTTTTTCAGTAGAAGAAGTGGTTAGGTAAGCGTTTACTAATCCGAATGCTATATTTTTATTGGTGGTGACATTCGTGTTGGCTAGTTCATAATAGAAAACAGCCTGGTCAGGGTCGCCAGATTGCAGGTAAAGAAATCCAAGATTTTCATATAACAATTCGGGAACATCACTCACCGTATTCTTCCCGGAATTTAAACTACGTATTGCCTCTTCCAGGTCATTATTTGCATAGTTTGCAACGGAGAGCGAAATATAGGCTCTGGAATCAGTTGGGTTCAGGAGAACAGCATTTTCGAAATGAGCGATTGAAGTTGTGTACCGGTCATCTGCGGTAGCATCCTCATAAATTGCAGTACCGGTATTAAATTCACGTTGCCAGTTTTCAAAGATTTGCTGATCGATATTCTGAATTTGTTCTTCATTTAGCTCAAATTCTAAGGCTTCATTGAAAGAAGTTGTTGTAATTTCATAAAATGGACTTCTTTCTTCGGCAAGTTCTCCATTTGCAAGAATAATATTGATTTCCCCACGATGTATTAACAGGTCAGGTTGATCTGGGTTTTCCAGTAAAGATTCCTGAATAGCTGCTAAT
The DNA here is from genome assembly GCA_022360375.1 of Balneolales bacterium. Taxonomy (GTDB): domain Bacteria; phylum Bacteroidota; class Rhodothermia; order Balneolales; family Balneolaceae; genus HXMU1420-13. The sequence goes on along the minus strand of JAKSCW010000217.1, from coordinate 6,934 downwards.
GCTCTATCATATTGATTAGTATCAATATAAGATTGAATGGATGGGGCGGATGATGAACATCCTAAAAAAAACCCGATAGCAAGCATAAAGCTTGCTAATCGGGTGTATAATTGAGTTTTCATAAAAAAAGAGTAATTATGCTGCAATTACATTCCAGCTTTTTCCATAGCAGCTTCTGCCTTTTCTCTGTAATCTAAGATAGTGTATACCTGGAATAGAGTTTGCCATAACCCGGCAGCTTCCGGATTAAGTTCAACAGCTTTTTCATAGTTTAGCATTGCTTTTTCGAGTTCACCCTTAGCCTGGAGGTCAATTTCATAGGCTTCATCGTTATCTAACGTCAGGTCTCTCAAATCAAATAAGGCAGCAGCTTTATTTTGATAAAGAATACCCAGGGTATTGAAGGTAGTGTAGTTCGTATCATCCAGTTCCGCAGCCTTTAGTAACGATTCTTCGGCGCTATTGGTAAGTAATTCAATCTCTTCCGAAAGGGCTTCATTGGCAGCTTTAATAGCTTCCACTTCTGCTTCGTTGCCACCTTCATTTTCTAAATCATAGATGCTATCAATGCCTGTAGAAAGGCTGTCACTCAAATCCTGAACTCTACGATAAATCTGAGTTCCAATTACTAAGCGATACTGTGCATTATTTGGGTCGTCTTCTATAAGTTGCCCGACTACTTCCAGAGCTTTATCTGTCTGTCCGGTTTGGAAATAAGCATCGGCTACCTTCTGAATCAGGTAGGCACTATCAGGGTATAGGGCTAAACCCTCTTCAATAATGCCTACAGCGGTTTCATAATCATCTTGAACAAAGTAATAAGTTGCAAGTTGATCATAATCAACAGCATCAGGCGTTCCTTTTAATTCCATAGCCCTTTCCTTGGATTCAATAGCATTAGCATAATCCCCGTCCATCTGATAAATCTGCGCTAACACATCATGAGATAAAACACTGTCAGGATTAATGGCAGTGGCATTTTCTAAGTGGGCAATGGCCAAATCAAGTGGATTTTCTACGGTTGCCATTATTGAATCATCTACTGCATAGCCAATTGCTTCGTTGTGTTCTCTTCCCCAGGCTTCAAGTTTAACATTAACCACATTATCAGCTTCAGCGGGTCGTTCCCCAATATTGAATCGTAGATATGCTTCCATTAAATTTTCATTCATATCGATGTATACCGGCTTTCTTTCGGTTACAGAAGCCATGTTCTGAGCGATATTATCTAATGCAATTGCTTTATAATAATAGCCTAATCCATTGGCAGGCTCCCTGGCAATGGCTGTATCAGCCGCTATTAAAGCTGCTTCATAGTCTTGAGAATTAATGCCCTTTTTAATTGGTGAGATGAGTGCGTCTTCAGTACAGCTAATCAATAGAGCAAATACTCCTACTAATGTGAGAAAACTGTAAAATTGCTTTTTCATTGCTAGTGTTTTGTGTGTGTATATTTAAAATACTTTATAGATTGTAAAAGTAACCATATAATGAACTTTCCGCAAAAAAACAGGGCGGTAAGTTATTTTCAAAAAAGATATTGGAGTAAAGAATGAAAGAAATTGTTTCTACCCCTAGTGCGCCTGCAGCAATTGGACCCTATAGCCAGGCAACCATTCATAATGGGTTAGTTTATTGTTCAGGGCAAATCCCCTTGAATCCTGAAACTATGGAAATTGTTGGGGATGATGTAGTAGCTCAGGCAGAACAAGTGATGACGAACCTGAAGGCAGTGCTTCAAGCGGCAGGCACTGATTTTTCGAAAGTATTGAAATGTTCTATTTTTCTGGATGATATGGGTGATTTCGGGAAGGTAAACGAAGTGTATGGAGGCCATTTTACTGAAAATCCACCTGCACGTGAAACAGTGGCAGTTCAGACCTTGCCCAAAAACGTGTTAGTAGAAATCAGCTGTATCGCTTACATCTGATAGGTACTGGTCACATGATTCCCGGCTTTATCTTTAGCAGTAACCTGGATAATGTTTTCTTTTTTGGGGGTGAAGCCGGGATGAATATAGATTAATTTATCTTCTTCGAAGTCGTACTCAGTTATGCCTTTCTTTCCATTTACTATGATGGAACTTTCCTGATAATTAATACCAGACAGGGAATCAATTGCAGAAATTTCAACCACCCATGTTCCATAACTGGTTTCCTTAATTGAAGGCGAGGATAGCTCTGGTCCTGTAGAATCAGGTAAAACAAGGAATTCTCCAATCTCATCAGGCCAACCATGTAATGTTCTGCCAATCATGTAAGAATCCATATGGATAAGCCGGTCTCGATTTCGATCAATCTTGAAAAGTTGATAAGTAACTTCCGGATTGAAATTCTTAGAGAAATAGTATTCCACCTTATAATTTTTTCTGGCAATTTTTGAGGCAGGGTGAATAGCTATATAGTGTTGTTCATCAATAAAACCGGTAGTAAGCGCTACTGTTAAGGTGTCAAAGAAAGTATTTGGGGTAAAGTGGACCTGTAGGTTCTGATCCGGGGTTCTTATCCTGGAGTGTTTCTCCGGCAAAATTCTATCAAAAAGATAAAGCGATTCCCCATGCGGAAGGATTTGCTGCTGACTGGAAGAATCCCATTCAATCCCAAAGTCAAATTGTTCCAGATTCATTGCGGAAAAACCTGTATGGGTAACCCAATCTTCCGTCCAGTGCCATTTATGGGGAGGTCTGATTTCTGTAGTTCCCAAACCAGTCGCTGATGAGCGAATCACTTCTACATGAATTTTGGTGGTATTTCCGTAGATATCTTTTGCAAATACTTCATAAGTGGATGTTGAATCTTGCGGGATAATTATTGATTGGCTTTCGATTATCTCATGAAAAGGGATTTCCGGACCATCCGTTTTGAACAGTTTTTGATACGATCGTTGATGTTGACCAGGTGCCGGATACCGATCCAAAAACATGGTTTCGGTTTCTTCAAAATTGAATTGATCAATCTTCTGATAGAAAAGGGTGTCTTCCTGCTGGGCCAAACCCAGTTCAAATACTGCATACCGGTTTGTTACTTCATTCGCCCCATCAGAAACAGAAACGGCTAATCCAATAGGGCCGGATGCCTGAATAGGTATACGAGTATTTCCTTCAGGGTAATAAATCCTGGGAGATTTTACCCCTTCAATTAGTGTGGAATCAGAAAGTGGAAAAACCTGTAAGGATGATATTCTTGGAGGTATATTATCCGGAACGGCAAGATTAGTTAAAAGTGGATTTATGGGTTCATCATGTTCGTTACGAATTTCGAAATGGAGGTGTGGAGGTCCGATTCCTGTCGATCCTGTATAACCTATAACTTCCCCTTGCCCCACCTGGATATTGAGTGAATGTACTTCCAAATCGATTTCGAACTGGTGGTTAATCATCCGAACGGAGTCTACATAGCTTTGAATGTCATCCCTGAATCTTTGAAGATGAGCATATACTGAGTAGGTACCATCCGTATGTTTTAAGTAGATAACCCGGCCATAACCCCGGGCAAAGATTCCAATCCGGTGTATAATTCCATCTTTGGTTGCAAATACGCGATATCCTTCCCGGCCCCATGTTTTAATATCTATTCCTGCATGGAAGTGTGCAGCTCTTGTTTCTCCAAAAGTGGAGCTTAAATAGGGGCTGGCAGATGTGGGCCACAGATAATCCTGCTCCTGGGAAAAGAGTGTAGTAGAAACAGACAAGAAAACTCCCAATAGAAGAATTCCAAACTTCATTACTCGATAGCCAGGGTTAACGATAGTGAATGATTGGTAAAGCCCGCTATAACTTTATCACCAGGTTGTACCGCAGATACCCCTTCCGGTGTTCCCGTAAATATCAAGTCACCCTCTTCTAATGTAAATATTGTGGATAGGTAAGAAACAAGGGTTGGTATATCGAAAATCATATCTGAGACACTTCCTTTTTGACGAACTTCATTATTTACAGAAATCATAATCTCCAACGAGCTTAATGCTTCTAGAGAGGGGGTGGGTAAGAACCGGCTGATTGGGGCAAATCCATCAAATCCTTTCGCCACACTCCATGGTGTACCTTTTTGTTTGGCAGTTTTCTGAATATCACGTGCGGTGAAATCAACTCCAATTCCAAAACCTGCAACGAAATCCAGTGCTTCTTTTTTGGGTATGTTTTTACCCGACTTGCCAATCGCCACTACCAACTCAACTTCGTGGTGTACTTCGTTACTTTGTTCAGGTAATTGGATGGTATTTCCTCCGTAAGCGATTGAAGATAGAGGTTTAAGAAAAACCATCGGTTCCGTTGGTAGTTCGGAACCCATCTCTTTAACATGGTTACGATAGTTTCTTCCAATACAAAATATGGAATGTACAGGGATGTTTAGCCCTGGAATGATTGGGTTCTTCATGATTTGAAGATATAAAAAAAGCCACGTTGTTGACGTGGCTTAAAAAAAGATTTGATAAACTTTTAACTTGCCGCTGCGGGCTCTACATGAACAAGTTTTCTGCCACCTTTAGAAGTAGAGAAAGCTACATGTCCGTCAGCAACGGCGAAAAGAGTATCATCGCCTCCTCGCTGAACATTGTTGCCCGGGTGAAACTTGGTACCACGTTGGCGAACGATAATTCCGCCGGCGCGAACATACTCACCACCGAATCGTTTTACACCAAGTCGTTTACTTTCTGAATCACGACCGTTTCGGGTAGAACCCTGACCTTTCTTATGTGCCATTTTTGAATACCTTTAGGAGTTACAGTTTAGCTTAGTGCCTCAATTAATTCAGCTTTTTTAAGGCTGCTATATCCTTCAATACCTTTTTCTTTTGCTAGAGCTTTAAGTTGAGCAACTGTCATAGAAGATAAATCTGTAGTTGCTTCAGTAGCTACAGCTGTTTCAGAGGCAGGTGCTGTGGTTTTTGCCTTTGTTTTAGGAGCTGCTTTCTTCTTCTTTCCACCTAACGTGATACCCTCAATTTGGATCTGAGACATAACTTGTCGGTGGCCATTTAATTTTTGATATCCTTTGCGCCTCTTTTTCTTAAAAACAAGCACTTTGTCTGCTTTTACTTCTTCAAGAATGGTAGCAGTTACTTCTGCTCCTTCCACGGTTGGAGTTCCAACTTTAACTCCTGAATCATCTTTTACAAGCAGCACATCATCAAATGTGAGTGCATTTCCCTCAGCGGTTTGCCGATCTACAAACAGAACATCTTTTTCTGCCACTTTATATTGATGGCCGCCAATTTTTACGATCGCGTACATAGCGTTTAAATAGTTTCAATTGCAATTTTCACAGAGCTTGATAAAATACGGGAATACACAAGAAAATGAAAGAACTATCTGTATTAATGATTTAATAATTTCGAAATTCAAATGTTGTCAATTCCATCCGTTCAATCAAAAACGAATTCAATGAGTACACTGAAAATCTTTTTCCTGAACTTGCTGGTATTAGTAGTAACAGGTGCACCAGGTTTAAGTGCACAGACTAATACATCATCACCATGTAATTCAAAACCAGAATACCGCCAATTTGATTTTTGGATTGGTGAGTGGGAAGTAACAAATGCTGATGGTCAGTTTCTTGGCATGAACAAGATTGAACTGATACTTGATGGGTGTGTGGTTTTGGAAAATTGGACAAGTGCCAGCCCTAATTATTCCGGCAAAAGTTTCAACTATTACAACTCCATTCGCGGTAAGTGGGAACAAAAATGGATAGATAATCAAGGGATTTCGATTGAATTTGAGGGATTGTATGATGCTGATAATAAGAGCCTGAATTATGTAGGTAAGGGTTTTAATCCAGCTGACTCAAGCTGGATTGACTATAAGCTTACCTTCTACAATATAAGTGAAGATTATATGCGGCAGATATGGGAGCAATCTTCAGATGGAGAAAACTGGACCACTCTTTTTGACGGGCATTATCGAAGAAAAGCTGAGAATTAAGCTACTTTGGTTGCTGCTCTTTGGAAACCTTGTCGGTTTACATGGCCAATATATTTTCCAATAATGCGGACTTCTTCAAATACATCCGGGGAAACGAGAATATCGTCATATTCTTCGTTGGCCGCTTCAAGCCGTAATCCGTTGTCATCCCAGAAGATCTTTTTCAGCGTAGTTTCGCCATTGTAAAGAACAGCGCCGATTTCTCCGTTTTTCAGTTCTGTATCCATCAGTAAAACGAAATCGCCATCATAAATATCTGCATCTTTCATGCTGAACCCAGAAACGCGTAATGCAAAAAGTTTGTCCAGGTTTGGAAATAAGGTGTTCATGGTTATGCTTCCAAGGTCGGCTTCCACTGCTTCCTGAAGATACCCTGCTGCAATCAACCCTCGAACAGGAATTCCTCCTTCCTGAAAGCCATTGCTTAATGCGCTTTTCTTTTCGGGAGGTAAATCGTATTCCTCATCATTTTTTTTAACCAGGTATCCTTTTTTAAGAAGAGCTTGAATATTTTGTGTTACACTGTTCGGAGATTTATATGCAAAGTGTTCAGCTATTTCACGGTAAGTTGGCCATACATCGTATTCCTTCTTATAGTCTACAATGAATGAAAAAAATTCCTGCTGTTTTCTGGTTAAATGTGCATTATCCATGATAAAAGCGTTTAATGTGTGAAACATGTGTAATTAACGGAGATTTTAAATGAAGATCAACCAAAAATGTGTGCAAAATATGTATAAGATTTCTGCATCGATTATCATTTTACTTTTAATCGCGGGTTGTGCACAACCTGATCCCGAAATAAAGCGCGTTTTAGTTGAAGAATACCCTCCACTGTATGAATCTGTTTTTGCAAGAGATGGGGAGATGTTACTCGAATTTGTTGATCATCCCGATTCCATAATCCGGGCACAAGCGTGGAGCGCGTTAATTCAAACCCCCGTTGAAGATACAGACCTTCACCTCCAAAAGGTGATGCAGTACAATAGCGAACAAGCATGGGCTTCTCTTT
>JAKSCW010000074.1 GCA_022360375.1 Balneolales bacterium | reverse complement strand
TTGTCCATGATGTCGTCGCAGGCATCAATACAGGCGGTGCAATGCACACATTCTAATTGGGTGCCATTTCGGATATCTATACCCATTGGGCAAACCACCACGCATTGGTAACAATCGATACAATCCCCGAAAGAAGTTCCTTCTTCAAATCCCAGGTCTGCTAATGTTGCTTTTCCGGATTCCACCTTCTTTCGATCACCAGCTTTTCCTCGGTTTTCTCCACGAACATAATCATACATCACATTTATGGAGTTATTATCGAGCATTACAGATTGCATTCGACCGTAGGGGCACACAAAATGACAAACCTGTTCTCGCATGTATGCAAAAACACCATAGAAAACCCCACTGAAAATAATCATAGCGGAAAGTCCGCCAAGGTGTTCACTAGGTGGATCGGTGACTAGCTCAATCCATGCATCTTTTCCAATAATGTAAGCCAGGAACATATTTGAAATCAGGAATGCCATTCCATAAAAAACGGCCCATTTACTTCCTTTTTTAAGAATTTTTTCTGTGTTCCAGGCTTGTCTGTTTAGTTTGATTTGAGCGTTATAATCTCCCTCAATCCAATATTCAATACGGCGAAAAACCATTTCCATGAAGATGGTTTGCGGGCACGCCCAACCACAGAACAGTCTTCCGAAAATAGTCGTAAATAAAACCACTCCCACAATAAAAGAGAGCATCCCAAATACTAATAAATGCAAATCCTGTGGCCAGAATGCGACACCGAAAATCACAAATTCCCTTGTGAGGATATTCACCATCAACAACGGATGCCCATTAATTTCGATGAAGGGGCCCGAGAAAAAGAAAGCCAGCAAGAAAAGGGCAAAAATATTTCGCGCTGTATAATAACGACCACTTGGCTTTTTGGGATAAATCCAGTTTCGGCCTCCACGTTCATTTACGGTGGCTAGGTGGTCTCGGTACTGTTCTTTGTCGATACGTCGTTCTTGTACTTTTGACATTGCTTTTGAATACTAAAATGAAAAAAAGGAGGGACGCCGCTCATCCCTGAGCGACATCCTCCGTACCGATATTCAAGTTTTCCTCTCCGGAAGAAGAGGTTTCTATTTGATTTATAAATAATAATTCGTCTGTTTCAGGCATAGCTTGCTTAGAAGCACAGTTTGGGTTCTTGCATGTACCAGAACATCCTTTCTTAATAATTGGTACTTCCTGCGATATGTCTAGCCTGATACACATTGCTTAGAAAGAGCAGTCTACAGCCCGGGTTTCATCAGCAGCTTTTGCATTTGCGGGTTCGGTACCTACCAGTGTTGCTAAGTAGCTGATCAGGTCGGTCATGTCTTCATCAGAGATACGCGCCCCACTCCCGTAGGCAATCATTCCTTTATCAGGAAAACCAGTAGCGATGCTGGTAGCCATTTCTGAAGGTGAACATCCGTGTAACCATTTGGTGTCGGTTAAATTTGGCCCAACCAAGCCTTCTCCATTGCCGCCGTGGCAGGTGAAACACAGATTTCCTGTTCCCATGTAAATGGTTTTCCCATTTTCTATGGAAGCGGCGTCTGTTTCAAATTCCCACTCAATTGCAGTAGCTGCAATTTCTTCATCTCCTTCAGGAGCGAAGCCATATTTTTCAGCGGCGTCAGCAAGTTGGGCCTGATATTGCTCGTGCTGATCCATACCAACTCCCGTAAACGTATAGTTAACCAGATACAGGAATCCCCACCCGATGGTGAAATAGAATAGATACAACCACCAGCGAGGCATATGATTATCGAGCTCTTTGATGCCATCATACTCATGATCCATCAGTAGATCTTTTTCGTCGTCTAATATTTTCATGATTCTGTAGTTTTTAAAATTTCTGGTTCATCGGTTTCCAGGGGCAGGTGGGCGGCATGTTCCCAGTGGCGTTTTCCTGTGCGTATCATGTACCCCACCAACACGATGAAGAACACGAAGAATAAAATGAGGGAGATGCTTGGAAACACCTCTACCCCTTCCATTGAGCGAAGAACTTCTTTATACATCTTTTAGTCCTCCACTATGTTTGCACCCATTCTTGCACTCGATGGTAATTCACCAAATGGATCATTTGTACCCGAAATATCCACGCCCAAACGTTGCAAGTAGGCAATTAAAGCGATGATTTGCTTTTCAGAAGTAATTTCGATGCCATCTACTTCACCAAAACCATTTTCACGAAGACCGTTTGCTATCATTTCAGCCTGGTGTTTAGCATCACGAATAGCAATGTCTTCATAACCAGAAGCATAAGGTACTCCTACTGTTCGAAGTGCATTGATTTTATTTGGAATACTCTCGAAATCAGCATCTTTTTCGAGTAACCATGTGTATGCAGGCATTAATGAACCGGGAGAGGTCGAAGTTGGATCGTACATGTGTCGCAGATGCCACGAATCCGGATACTTGCCCCCAATTCGATGCAGATCCGGGCCAGTTCGTTTTGAACCCCATAAGAATGGGTGATCGTACACGAATTCTCCGGCTTTTGAATACTCTCCGAACCGCTCAGTTTCTGAACGGAAAGGACGGATCATCTGTGAGTGGCAGCCATTACATCCTTCAGAGATATAAATATCGCGACCAACAACTTCGAGTGGGGTATAGGGTTTTACACTTTCAATAGTTGGGATGTTTGAATCTACCAGTGCAGTAGGCATGTACTCTACAATACCACCAATCAAAATGGCGATTAGAACAAACAGAGTGAAACGAAGAGGTTTTCCCTCCAGTCTTCGGTGCCATTTTTCGGTATGGCCTGCTGCAGGATCAATTAGTGCAGGGGCCTGAGCTTCTTCGTCTGCCTCTAAGCTTCCCTGAGTTGCTGTTTTCCAAACATTATAGGCACCGATTACCGCACCGATTATATATAACGTTCCACCCAATGCGCGAAGCATATAGAAAGGAATGAGTTGTATTACTGTTTCCAGGAAGTTTGGATATTGAAGGAACCCTTCTGCCGTGAATTGCTTCCACATTAAGCTTTGAGTGATACCACCCCAATACATCGGGATTACATACAGGATGGCCCCCATGGTGGCAAACCAAAAATGAATGTTAGCTAATCGTATAGAAAACAGCTTGGTTTTATAAATTTTTGGAGTGATGTAGTAGAACATCGCAAAAGCTAAGCCACCATTCCAAAGAAGTGCACCATTGTGAACATGCCCAATGATATAATCCGAGTAATGGGCAATAGCATTCACGTTCGCAATAGAAAGCATGGGTCCCTCAAAGGTTACCATACCGTAGGCGGTGACACCAACAACCAGGAATTTAAGAACGGGATCTTCACGAACACGATCCCATGCTCCGCGAAGTGTCAA
>JAKSCW010000302.1 GCA_022360375.1 Balneolales bacterium | reverse complement strand
CCTCCGGTATGATATGCGATAATACCAGTGTTTAGTGAAAAAGGGACGAGTTTCGTCCCTTTTTTAATTCCTAGAAATTCAATCCTATTCCCAAACCGGCTCCCAAACCTACCCGGGTTCGGTCGGAGTCTCTTACACCCGTGCTGAATTGGTAAGTCAGATGAGCATTTATTATCAATCCTTTATCATGACTGCCAAAATCAATTCCCATTCCAACTCCCATATTCAGGAAACTATCATCCCTGGAGTCACCAAAAAAAGTATCCGTGGCAACGTTATTGTCATAACTTACCCCAATTAAAGTATATGCCCGGTTTGAGAGGTCCCGGAATACGTTGCGTTGATACTCCATTCCCAATGAGAAATATGAATTTTCGGAGCCATCCTCATCGTCGTACACATAGATGCCCGTAATCTTGAAATGATCCATTTCTGTAGGTTTTCCGAGATAATAAATCCCGGATCCACCAATTGTTGAGTAAGATAATCCCAGTTGAATGTTTCTGGTGTCTAGTTTTGTTTCTTCTTCAGAATCGATGTCCTGTGCACTTATATTTACGGGAACGATTAACACGGCGAGAAAAAATAACCAGACTCTATTCATATACTCTTACTAAGCTGTAGGTTAACACGCAAATTATAGATAAAAATATCTATAATTTTAAATTTTAAATCGCTCAAACACTGCTTTATCTAAAGCTTCCCGGTGATCCGGGTGCGCAATTTCCACCATTGCTTTAGCACGCTGTCCCAAATTCTTACCATACAGATTTGCAATTCCATATTCGGTAACAATGTAATGCACGTGAGCCCGTGTAGTAACTACTCCCGCTCCTTCTTTCAAAAACGGAACAATCCGGCTGATTCCTTTATTGGTTTGAGAAGGCAACGCTATAATTGGTTTCCCACCGGGAGATTTAGCGGCTCCCCGGATGAAATCCATTTGCCCGCCAACTCCGCTGTAGTGGTAAGTCCCGATAGAGTCGGCACAAACCTGTCCGGTTATATCAATTTCAACAGCACTGTTGATGGCCGTTACTTTTGGGTTCTGTTTAATTACTCTTGTATCGTTTACATAAGCGATATCAAGCATTGCTACTGAGGGGTTATCATCTACGAAATCGTATACCCTTTTGGAACCCATCACAAAACCGGAAACGACTTTACCGGGATATTTCACCTTGTTGCGCCCATTTATCACTCCTTTTTCTACTAAATCGATGACCCCATCGGCGAACATTTCGGTATGAACCCCAAGATTTTTGTGGTTGCCCAGGCTTTTGAGCACAGCATTGGGTATGGCTCCAATCCCCATTTGCAGGGTTGCTCCATCTTCCACTAATTCCGTGCAAAACCGACCAATGCGCATTTCAGTTTCATTAGGGTCAGGAAGAATTTGCTCAGGAATAGGATCATCTGCTTCCACCATTACGTCAATTTCATCCAGATGAATAAAACCTGCTCCATGAGTTCTTGGCATGTTTGGATTAATCTGAGCAATGATGAGTTTAGCTTTTTCACAGGCTGGCAAACTTCCTACAAGAGAGACTCCCAGGGAACAGTAGCCATGTTTGTCAGGTGGAGAAACATTTAGAAGAGCCACATCAATCGGGAGGATATCTTTACGGATTAATCCAGGTACTTCACTTAGAAAAACCGGGATATAATCCCCTCTTCCCTCATTAACTGCCTTGCGTACGTTCGATCCAACAAAAAATACGTTCACATGGAAGCTATCCGAATATTCTGGTTTTGAATAGGGAGCTTCTCCTTCGGTATGAATATGAACAATCTCTACATTCCTGAGTTCTGAAGCCCTTCCAACCATTGCGTTTACCAATTGAAATGGTACTGCATTCACTCCGTGAATTAACACTCTGTCGTTTGATTTGATGAGCTTTACTGCTTCATCAGCGGTTTTATGAACACCCATGCCCAAGCCTCCTTTAAGCCTCCTTTGGTGAATTTCACTTGAAGGATACCCTGCAATTATGAACTATTTATAAATATCGGGGCTTTACCGCATCAATTTTTTGTACGCAATACGATGAGGTTGCTCCGCGTCAATTCCAAGGCGCTGTTTTCGATTCTCTTCGTATTCCTGGTAGTTCCCTTCGAACCAATACACCTGGCTATTGCCTTCAAAAGCGAGAATATGAGTCGCAATTCGATCGAGGAACCAACGGTCGTGAGAAATAATTACTGCACAACCGGCAAAACTCAATAAAGCTTCTTCAAGCGCCCGTAATGTATTCACATCCAGGTCATTGGTAGGCTCATCAAGAAGCAAAACATTTGCTCCTTCTTTTAACATTTTTGCAAGGTGAACCCGGTTCCGCTCGCCACCTGAAAGCTCTGTGGTTTTCTTTTGCTGATCACTTCCGGAAAAATTGAACCGGGAAACGTATGCCCGGGAATTCATTTCCCTGGTTCCCAGGGTCACGATGTCTAACCCATCCGAAATCTCTTCCCAGATCGTTTTGTCAGGATCAAGAGGGCGCTTTTGGTCAATGTACCCCAACTTCACCGTATCCCCCAGTTCAAGAGCGCCGGAATCCGGAGTTTCTTCTCCAATGATCATTTTAAAAAGCGTGGTTTTACCTGCGCCGTTCGGCCCGATTACACCCACAATTCCACCGGGGGGAAGTTGAAATTCCATGTTTTCATACAACAAACGATCATCAAAGCCTTTGGCTATTCCCTGGGCATTAATCACTTTGTTCCCAAGCCGGGGCCCAGCGGGAATGGTAATTTGCATTTCTTCTACCCGTTTTTCATTGTCCTGCGCAAGCAACTCTTCGTAAGCGTTAATACGTGCTTTGCTCTTTGCGCGGCGGCCTTTTGGATTCTGCCTGATCCACTCCAATTCCTGCTGAAGGGTCTTTTGCCGGCTCGACTCCTGTTTTTCTTCCTGCTTTAATCGCTCGGATTTTTGCTCCAGCCACGAAGTGTAGTTCCCTTTAAATGGTATCCCTTCCCCACGATCTAACTCCAGGATCCAGCCAGCTACATTATCGAGGAAATACCGGTCGTGGGTTACCGCAATCACCGTTCCTTCATATCGGGCCAGGTGTTGTTCCAGCCAACCTACGGATTCTGCATCCAGGTGATTTGTGGGCTCATCTAACAGCAACACATCCGGTTTTTTCAGCAACAAACGGCAAAGGGCCACACGGCGTGCTTCCCCACCGGAAAGCACGGTAACTGGGGTATCACCAGCAGGGCAACGAAGAGCATCCATGGCTTGCTCCAGTTTG
>JAKSCW010000061.1 GCA_022360375.1 Balneolales bacterium | reverse complement strand
CGAAAGAAGATCGCAAAGCCAATATGGTGAACCTGTTGGATGGATATTTCAACGAGGGTGGCCACCACATCAATGTAAACGTGTTTAATCGTGAGACCCTGGTAGACGCGATGGAACATCCTGAAAAGTATCCGCAACTCACCGTTCGGGTATCAGGCTATGCGGTGAATTTCAATAAGTTGACCAAAGAGCAACAAATGGATGTGATTTCGCGGACCTTCCACGAAAGTAATTGAGAATCTCCAATCATAGATGACCTTAAGTTGGCGATTTAGTAAGGGAGTTCCTGTGGAAAACAGGACTCCCGTTTTTAAGATAGAGGTAAATGAAGATGGACAATGTAACCGGATATCTGCACTCAGTAGAAACAGCGGGAACGCTGGATGGCCCTGGAATCCGTAGGATTTTATTTCTGAATGGATGCCCCCTAAAGTGTGTGTATTGCCATAACCCGGATACGCGGAAGTTCAAAGGTGGCTATAAAACAGATGCTTTCACTGAGCTTCAGGCAATTGCAAAGCAAAAAGACATGCTCCAATCCATGAATGGAGGAGTAACCCTTTCCGGAGGTGAGCCACTTTCGCAACCCGGTTTTGTGAAGGCCGTGTTCAAAGGCTGTAAAATGTTGGGACTTCATACTGCTTTAGATACCTCTGGTTTTGTGGGCCACAAAGCCGATGACGAATTGCTTTCCTATACTGATTTAGTGCTCCTCGACATCAAACACTTCGATCCTGAAGGTTACAAACGGGTAGCAGGAGTGGATTTACAACCTACGCTGGATTTCGCAGAGCGTCTTGCTGCTATGAACAAACCTGTTTGGTTACGATTCGTATTGGTACCGGGCTACACCGACGACATGAATGCCATCAGCAAGATGGCAGCATATGCCCGCAAACTTGGGAATGTGGAACGGGTGGAAGTACTGCCATTTCACAAAATGGGCGAATACAAATGGGAAGCCCTGGACATGGATTATGGTCTGTTTGATACACCCGAACCCGATGCCGAACTATTGGCAGTTACCAAAGCCCGTTTCGAAGAAGAAGGGTTGGTTGTCTATTGATGCACCGGAAACATGCCGTAGTCATTCCGGACTTGATCCGGAATCTGTGCGAAAGTGAATCGTTGATCTTGGTCTGGCTTTAACGCAAAGCCACTCACCGCAGATGCTGAGTCGAGCTGAGCATGACAATGAGTAGGTACTAAAATCAAATCACTCTTTACAATTCTTGTCTTTCAAACCACGGGGATTTTAGTTTTCTTCTTTTCAAAACTAAGCTACACCCAATGAAACTGAATATGTTACGCTCCCTATTTCTACTCATACTTTTGAGTCTTCCCATTCAATTATTTGCCCAAAGTGTATTGACTTTCGAGGATGTGATGAAATTCGAAGACATCACTACTCCCAAAATATCAAACCAGGGAAATTGGTTGATTTATGGAGTATGGCCGGATCGGGGGGATGGCTATGCCGTTGCCAATCAAGTAAACGGTGATACCGAATTCCGAATCGAACTGGGTTCGAATCCGGTTATCTCATCTAATGAACAATGGGTGGTTGCAAAAAGGGAAGTTCCGCTGGTAGTTCAATTAAAGGAAAAGGAGAAAGCTCCGAAACCAGGAATGAGCTTACTTTCGTTGGCTGATGGTTCCATCACCCAGTTTGATAGTGTTTCTACCTTCGAATTTTCGAATAACGGGGAATGGCTGGTGTATAAATTGCTGCAAACGAAAGCCATAGAGGATTTAAAATCAGACAACAAAAAACTGGGGACTGAATTAATCCTTCGAGAATTGGGAACCGAAGAAGAATTCTCTTTCCAGTTTGTAACCGCCTTTGAATTCGATAGCCTTTCCAACTATCTGGCTTATTCGGTCATAGATACTTCGAATATGGAAAACGGATTGTACGTTTTTGATCTGTCATCGAAAGAAACACTCACGATTCGGAATGCAGAATCCGGCCTGTTTTCAAATCTGACCTGGGAGCCAAAGAACTCCAACCTGGCATTTACATCGGCTGCCTATGATACTTCGTATGTGGAAAGCGATGCCTCATTAATGCTATGGACGTCCAGGAACCAGGAAGTTCGGACCCTGGTAAGTGCGGATGAAGCAGGGAACGAATATGCCCTGAGATCGCGGAATCGATTACAATTTACTCATGATGGCGATCGGTTATTCTTTGGATTAAGAGATCGTGCAATGGTGGAACTGGAAAATCAGGAAGAAGAGGAGGAAGGGGAGATCGATATTTATGACATCGATTCTATTGTTGAAGACCGTGGACTGGATATCTGGCATGGCGATGATCCGCTTATCAAAACGCACGAAATTCAAACCTGGAACAGCCGGAAGAATCACTTATACACAGCGGTGTATCATTTTGGTAGACGGGCAAAATGGGTTCAGTTAGGTGATAAAACCGTTCCGGATGTTCAGATCCATCATAACGAAAATGTGGTGTTGGGATCCAGCAATCTTCCTTATCGGAAAGAGAGAACCTGGGATGGAACCTATCGGGACTGGTATACCATCGACCTGGATTCTGGCGAGAAAACCCAATTTCTGACACGCAGCCGTTACTCTCCACAACTCTCGCCTGGAGGTAATTATGCGGCTTATTATCAGGATAAACATTGGTCTTTGTATGATGCAGACAGAGCTTCATCCAGAAATCTGACGGCAGACCTTACTACCCCTTTCTATAACGAAGATCATGATTACCCGTACCCGGTTCCGGGGTATGGCGTGGCTGGATGGACCTCCAACGATGCCCATGTGCTGATTTATGACAAGTTCGATATCTGGGCCTTTGATACCAGGAACGGCACCCCGACCAGTATCACCGGGGGAGAAGGAAGAGCTGAAAACAGAATCTTCCGCATTGAACGTTTGGAGAATAACCGGGATGCTTTTGGAACCAGCGAAGAACTGCTTCTGACCTCCTACCATGACCTGAATAAGAATTTTGGCTTCTATTCTACCCGCATAAATGATTCGGAAGTGAAGGTGCTGCTGGAAGAGGACAAAAAGTTTACCTTTGTGGCAAAAGCGGAGGATTCGGATGCCGTTCTCTATAAACGGGAAGCCTATGATGAATTCCCAAATTTGTGGGTGGCGGATTCCTGGATGTTTGAGGAGACTGCGAAGCAAACCCGTTTAAATGAAAACTTAAGCGAGAAATGGAATTGGGGAAAAGCGGAATTGGTGGATTGGCTCAGCACTGATGGAACCTATATGCAGGGGATAGTTATCAAGCCCAATGATTACGATCCCAATAAACGATACCCTATTATGACCTACTACTATCGTTTTTACACCAATCGCCTGCATGATTTCAATGAACCGAGAACCAATCACCGGCCGGTGTTTGCTCAGTATGTGAGTGATGGATACGTGGTTTTCCTTCCGGATGTGCGCTTTGAAATTGGTCGGCCAGGTTTTGCGGCTACCAAAAGTGTGGTGCCGGGGGTTCAGAAACTGGTGGACTTGGGCATTGCAGATCCCGATAAACTGGGCTTGCACGGTCATTCCTGGAGTGGTTACCAAACGGCCTTTATTGTTACCCAGACGAATATTTTTGACGCAGCAGTTTCCGGAGCTCCGGTGAGTAACATGACCAGCGCCTATAGTGGAATTCGCTGGGCATCCGGACTGGCACGTCAATTCCAGTACGAGCAAACCCAAAGCCGGATAGGAGAGACCCTGGTGGAAGCTCCGTTAAAATACATTGAAAATTCTCCGGTCTTTTACGCCGATAAAATTACCACACCCATGTTGATTCAGCATGGGGATGATGATGGCGCCGTTCCATGGTACCAGAGCATAGAGATGTACCTGGCCATGCGTCGCTACAACAAAGACGTGATTTTCCTGCAATACCATGGGGAACCACATCACTTACAGAAATTCGAAAATAAGCTGGATTACGCAATCCGTATGAAAGAATACTTCGATTTCTATCTGAAAGACGAAGGCGAACCCGAGTGGATTATCTCTGGAGAGAAATTTCAAGGGCGTTAATGTCATCCTGAGGCTACTGCCGAAGGATCAGTATATCTGGTTCGAGTAGCCTGTGCTGAACTTGATTCAGCGTAAAACTCGTTCCACAGCTCAGCTACGAAACTAGGGGAATAGTCCAACCGTCCGCTTGGACTAGAAAACCGCACAACCGTCCGCTTGCGCTAGGTTTGGGAAGTCATTTAACCAGAAGCATTTTTTTAGTTTCAATAAAACTACCTGCTTCCAGG
>JAKSCW010000063.1 GCA_022360375.1 Balneolales bacterium | reverse complement strand
GGTTTTTAAATACTTACTTTAGCTGAATATTGAGTGTCTCTTTCTCAAGATTTCTAATTGTTAGTAGAATCTTCTGTTTAAGCAAAATCTTTATTCTTTGGTTCAAAAAGAATCTACGATTAAAACGCCGGATTTTTTGAAGGAGTTCATACCTGGTAAAGCCGTGGTAACGGCTTCAAGATGGATAGTTTGAGCAATAAGTTTCTTGGGTTCTAATTTTCCGTTTTTAATCATGGCCAGCATTTCCGGGTATTTATGAGCCTGCATTCCATGGCTACCAATAATTTCAAGTTCGTTTGCAATTACCTGGTCCATAGGAATCTTAGGATGTTGATGATCTCCGGTCATAAGTCCAAGCTGAATATGTTTCCCTCTCTTCCTAAGATTAGCAATAGAATTAAAACATGTTTCCTGGCTTCCAAGGGCATCTATTGAAACGTGAGCACCACCTTGTGTTGATGCTTTTATGGACGCTACTATATCTGTATGATCAGATGCATTAATGGTTTTTGAGGCACCTATTTTCCTGGCAAATTCAAGGGTGTCGTTGTTAATATCTATTGCAATTACTTCTGCACCCAAAGCATTGGCAATCATAATGGCCGACAAACCCACTCCGCCGCAGCCATGAACGGCAATGTATTCTCCTCCGCGAATTTTTGCTTGTTCTACAACGGCTCTAAAGGAAGTTATAAACCTGCATCCTAACGTTGCAGCAGTTATAAAATCGATTTCTTCAGGAAGTTTAACCAGATTAGTATCTGCATAGTCGATCGCTACATATTCCGCAAATGAACCCCAATGAGTAAATCCGGGCTGAGACTGATGATCACAAACCTGATGATTACCTGAAATGCATTGCGGGCAACTTCCACAGCCGCAAACAAAAGGAGTAGTAACCCGATCACCTACTTTTACATCATGGACATTTTTACCAACTGCTGCAACTATCCCGGCTAGTTCATGGCCGGGAACATGGGGAAGTTTTATATCCGGGTCGTGCCCCATCCATCCATGCCAGTCGCTACGGCATAATCCCGTAGCCTTGACTTCGACCACCACACCGTGATCTTTTGGAGTGGGATCAGAGACATATTGAATTGTAATTGGGCCTTTAAATTGATCAAAAACAGCCGCTTTCATTCGTTATTATCTTTTTTAAAAATCAAACTTACCATCCAGCCCACAAAAACCACGGTAAATGCACCCACCGGGTTCAGCCACAAAAATTCCACAGCTTTGGCATAGGTTTCGGGTACTTGAGTCCACGGAAGAAAGAAGGAGTAATCGCCGAGGGTTTCGGAATAGTAAAGCCGGTCAAAGGTGAACACAGCCAACATGCCGGAGGCAAGCCCGGTTAGGGCTCCAATTCCATTCGCGTTCTTAAACCATAACAGAAGAATGAATACCCCTAAAATGGATCCATAAAAATAGCTTCCTATTTGATTTACCAGTTCTATAATAGATCGGGTTTCGCCAAGTGCCAGCGCAGAAAGAGTGGCGAAGATACCCCAACCCAGTGTGGTCCAGCGGGAATATTTCAAGTAGTGGAGATCCCCGTGCTTATTTTGGTCCAAACGTTGATACCAATCCACGATACTTACCGCACTTAACGCATTCAACTGGGAATCGAT
This sequence comes from Balneolales bacterium, assembly GCA_022360375.1. Taxonomy (GTDB): domain Bacteria; phylum Bacteroidota; class Rhodothermia; order Balneolales; family Balneolaceae; genus HXMU1420-13. Next base: position 1,464 of record JAKSCW010000063.1, on the reverse strand, counting down.
AGAACTCATTGCTGCTGCAAAAATACCTGCTATGATTAATCCAATGAGTCCGATTGGTACATAATTCAATATAAAATAAGGAAAAATGTAGTTGGTGTCGTTTACATCGGCATCCAGGATTTCGGCTTGTAACGCCAGTTCCTGGTTTCGTGCTTCATTGAAAGCCTCGTCTGCCTTAACAAAAGCTTTCTGATTGGCTTCACTTCGTTCTACACCAATCGCAAAGGCGGCTTCCTGCCGGGCTTGCTTTGCTTCGGAATATTGCTGATAAATCTGCTGTTCGCGTAACAGTTGTTCCTCTGTTTGCGCTACAGGATCAGAAGCACGGAAGGAGATAGGGGCGTCGTTGAAAATGAAGAAGATGTACAACATCACGCCAAGTAACAGAATGAAGAACTGCATAGGAACCTTCGCATAAGCCGACATCATTAAGGAATTGCGTGCCTCAGAAACGGATGGAGTTGTCAAATATCTTTGAACCTGGGTTTGATCGGTTCCGAAATAGGAAAGCATTAAAAACAAAGCGGCAATTACCCCACTCCAAACATTATATCGTTCGCTGAGATCGAAACTGAGATCAAGTGCTGTGAGTTTGTCTAGCGAGCCTGCCAGATACAGTGCATCTCCAAAACCAACTTCTTCTGGTAGATTTAAAACGATAAGAACAAAACAGAAAATCAACCCGAACATCATCACGGCCATCTGTTTTACGTCGGTAGAAATCACTCCGGCCATTCCGCCAATCATGGTATAAATAGTTGCAATAATGCCGATGATGATGATAGTAATGCTTAAGGGGAGATTCAGAAGCAGTGCCAGAACATACGAAGGAGCTGCGATTACAGTACCTAAAGCGAGTCCCCGGGAAATCAGAAAAAGAGCGCTGGTGGTGAGCCGGGTTTTGAGGCCAAAGCGTTTTTCGAGTACTTCATAAGCTGTAAATGCTTTCATTTTAGCGAAGTAGGGCACCAGGAACATGGAAATCAAAATCATTGCGAAAGGAATAGCCAGGTAAACCTGAACAAAGCGCATGTCCTCGGTATAAGCGATGCCCGTTGTTCCTATGAAGGTGATTGCCGAAGCCTGTGTGGCCATGATGGAAAGTCCAGCCGCCCACCAGGGCATTCCCCGGCCGGCAAGTAGGTAGCCCTCTATATTTTCAGCGTTTTTTCCTTTTCGGGTTCCATCCCAAATGGTGTATGCAAGAAAGGCAATAAGCACCAGCCAGTCTATCCAATGCATGCCTATGGTGTGTTAAAAGTTGCAGTGAACCACCAAAAGATGAGTATGAAGACTATTCCAAGAAAAAACACCAACCGATACCTTTTTTCCCAATCCGGATTATCGCTAGTATCAGCCATATCAGAGTAGTATTGCAGAGTTGCAGATAATAAATGAATTATTCATACGTATAAAGTCCATATTTAAAAAATCCGGGTAGTTAAATTCATTATGTCAAAATTG
>JAKSCW010000064.1 GCA_022360375.1 Balneolales bacterium | reverse complement strand
ATCGGTTTGTATTTGCTTTGTTGAGAAAAAATCGACCTGATTTTTTTACAAAAACAAAATAATCGATTTGCTGAGATTTTCCTTTAAGAAATAGAGCCGTATTTAATTTATTTACTATGTTTTGCGGCGATTTTTGTGCACCTGTATCTATGTATTGTACATTACCATACTTTGTGTTAGCGGTGTTTACTTTTACGTTGTAATTAATTCTTTACGTAAGGACGAAGGTATCGGCGAAAGTTCATTATCCACACCCCTCATTCAATTTGGCTATGTCAAAGTTATCGGGGATTGGAATTGTGCCAATAAAATCCTTCCATTCAACCTCTAATTCCGCAACAGAAAACCCGTAAATAGCGCTGAATTCTTCAAAACCTTCCGTCCAGAGCTGCTTTATTTTTTCTACCCCGTATTTTTCATATAAATATTTAAAAATACCTGCACTCTGTATGTAGGCAATAACATCATTCTCTCTAGCCTGGTTATCAAAATCATTAACAAGACTTTCAAATGAAAACAACTCATTTTGCTGGCGGTAATAAGCGTTTATAGTGTACATGGGGTTGTCATAAAAGCAAAAATTATCCGTGTAGGTTGCTGCACCTTCATCCAACAAGCGATATTCTGTTAGTCCCCATGTTTCGTAGGAAATCAGGTGAAAAATTTCATGCTTGAATTGCGGCCGGGTCGTATTGCTGAATACAAAAAAGACCAGGTCGTGACCTTTAGCTGCTCCTCCTTTAATGTGATACCCCATTAACTCTTCCATTTCCTCCTGGCTGTCAACCGCGATTAAATAAATTCCTTTATGGTATTCACGAACGTCGAGTATGGATAATATCCTGGAGTGAGCAATATCAAGTTCCTTTTTAATTTCGCTAAGATGACTCGCGGTATAGGAATCGTCTTTAAAGTAAATCCGGTATGAATCGTAGTTTATAGACGAAAAAGAAACGCTGTCACTGCCTATAAAACTCAGCACATATTCGGAAGGCTGCCTGAAAATGATTTGTTGCGAAAAGCATTCTGCCCAGTTCGCACAAACAACTATTACTGCTACAATCAATATTCTCATTTCATTATGTATTTAGTTTCCAACATTAAGTTAGCGCGTGCGCTATTTTATCATCACGTTATACTCGTGTTATCCGAAAAAATTGTGTGGATATAATGAATAAATAATTTATTACTTCGAAGGTGAGCAAATCCCAAATAAGTTCCCCGGAAAACTTGTTCTGCTGCTTGTTGGGAATGAGTAAACTAAGAATCTGAAAATCGTAAAAAAAGCATGATTAAAATCGCCAAATTATTACTAACAGTGTGTTTTTTTGGATGTGTTGCACCAGAGCAGGTAGTTCGTAAAAAGTTGAGGAGCATTTGTTTCGGGAAGCATCCCCAGGGGAGAAGAATTTTTACTTATTGTTCGATTCTGTCATAGTTTTTTAGAGTCTTCAATGTCCATAAAGTTTGTATTCCCGCCCATTCCAATTTCATTCCTTTGCTAAGTCCGTACCAGGTGTTCCACCTTCCATCGTTTTCTTGACGATTGATTAATTCATTTAAGTCAGAATTAATCATTTTTTTAGAAAATATTGGATACAGAATGCTATCGGGGGAAGGCGCATAATTCAAACTATGCGGTTTCCCATAAAGACCCCAGCCTCCATCGGATGTATCTTTACAAAGTACTCCGTCTGCTAATATCCAATTTTTCAAATCATGAAGTGCTTTATCTGCCTTCTCTTT
>JAKSCW010000163.1 GCA_022360375.1 Balneolales bacterium | reverse complement strand
GGCAGAGTTGTTAGAAGAAATAGCGAGTGATGGAGTGATTGAGGTCCACGAGCATGAGCAGGTTGCTTCACTGAATGAATTATTTCAGGGTGATTCTGATTCCCGTGAATCCGCCACTTCTGAGACAACAGAAGAAATCGCTGAGAGCATCAAAAAACAAAAAGGAGAAAACCAGGAAGACATCAAGGAGTTTCGTGAAAACCTGATCTCTATTCTGGACCAGGCAAAAGACTCTTTCTCTTCAGTTACTGGCGAGGAAGACAGTCAAAATACCGAGATTCAGGATTTCTCAGATGTTTTTGAGGAAGACGTAACTGAAGAAAAACAGCCTGCAGTTGAAAAAGTAGTTGACGAGTCATCAATTGAAGAAGACGACCCCGAAAGCAAACCTATGTGGGCAAAGTTTCTAAATGCTGAGCAGATGGAAACAATGATGGGACATAGCCAGCCTGAAGAAAACGAACCCGAACCTGACCTTGAACCAGAACCAGTGCAGCACGAAGAGGTTTCTGGTGAAATCGATTTTGAAAATGTATTTGAGGAAGACACCACTCCTCCGGAACCTGATAATCCTATTGTAAAGGAACTCGATGAAATGTTGAGTGACCGAAGATCTGAGTTCCTGAGTGTGATATTTCAAAATTCAGAGGATCAATACAAGGCTGCTTTGCACACACTAAGTGGGTTCAATGTTTGGAAGGATGCTTCAGATTTTATTAAGAATGAGATTTTTACCAAAAACGATGTAGACCTCTTTTCAGGGGCAACAGTCGATTTCACCGATCGAATGCATCGTTATTTCAATGAGCGTTAATACAAGGAATAAAATGGAAACAAATGCTAAAGTTGAACGATTGAAGGCACTTCGTGAAGAAGTTTTAAAGGGTGGAGGAGAAGCCCGAATCGCTAAACAACATAATAAGGGAAAACTTACTGCTCGCGAGCGTGTAAACCTGCTACTTGATAAAGGTACATTTGAAGAAATTGATGCTTTTGTAACTCATCGTAGTTCAGCTTTCGGGCTGGACCAACAGAAATTTCTCGGGGACGGAATTATTACGGGGTACGGGAAAATAAATGGCCGTCCTGTATACGTATTCAGCCAGGATTTCACCATTTTTGGAGGATCACTTTCTGAGACATTTGCCGAAAAAATGTGCAAAATCATGGATTTGGCTATGAAGAATGGTATTCCGGTTATTGGCTTGAACGACTCTGGCGGAGCACGAATTCAGGAAGGGGTTTCCTCGCTTGGCGGTTATGCTGAGGTATTCTGGCGGAACAGTATGGCTTCGGGAGTGATTCCACAAATCTCGGCCATTATGGGGCCCTGCGCAGGTGGAGCAGTATACAGCCCGGCACTTACCGATTTTATTTATATGGTAGAAAATACCAGTTATATGTTTGTTACCGGTCCAAACGTAGTAAAAACGGTTACACACGAAGAAGTGACTTCTGAAGAATTAGGTGGTGCGGCAACCCATAATACAAAGTCTGGTGTGGCGCATTTTTCTACTCCAAATGATGCTGTTTGCCTTCAGGAAATTCGAAAACTGATGAGTTATATCCCTCAAAATTGTGAAGAAAAAGTGCCAATGATTCCATCCAAAGATCCGGATTCGGCTAAGGCCAAAGCACTGGAGGATATTGTGCCGCTGAACCCAAACAAACCCTATGACATGAAAGAAGTGATTGAAGGGATTGTGGATGCGGATAGTTTCTACGAAGTACATAAGGATTATGCAGAAAACATTATTGTTGGGTTTGCCCGTTTAGGAGGAAGAAGCGTAGGAATTGTTGCCAATCAACCTCTTTCTTTAGCTGGAGTTCTGGGCATTCGTTCCTCGTTAAAAGGAGCCAGGTTTGTTCGGTTCTGTGATGCTTTTAACATTCCATTAGTAGTATTTGAGGATGTTCCTGGATTCCTGCCGGGAACCGACCAGGAATGGGGTGGAATTATCAAGCATGGAGCAAAACTATTGTATGCATTCTGTGAAGCAACCGTTCCAAAAATGACGGTGATTACCCGAAAAGCGTATGGTGGGGCCTATGATGTGATGAATTCCAAACATATTCGTGCCGACTACAACGTGGCGTGGCCAACGGCAGAGATTGCTGTGATGGGAACAAAGGGAGCGGTTGAAATTATCTTCCGGCGGGAAATTGGAGCAGCAGACGACCCGGCCGCTAAACAGACCGAACTGGAAGCTCAATATGCCGAGGAATTTGCACATCCTTATAAAGCAGCAGCTCGTGGGTTTATTGACGATGTGATTTTACCATCCGAGACACGCGACAAGCTGATTAAGGCAATGGAAGTGTGCCAGCATAAAGTGGATACAGTACCCAAGAAAAAGCACGATAACCTGCCTTTGTAATTGTGTTTTAGTTATTCTGATCCTGCAAAGCGGTATTGGGATAATCTTAATTGAGTTGAATCTCGCTCCAATGCTCTGCGTTGGAGGGTTCCGACGCGGAGCATCGGAACCAGGGTAAAAAGCACGATAATTTACCGTTATAACTTTCCTTACATCACCTCGGTGTTACAGGCAGGTTTTTTTACAAACTTCGTTGGTGCATAGGAATAAGCAAGCACATTTATAGCCTCCTTAATAGGAGTTCATCGCCCAATTGAAAAAAATTGTTTAAAGTATTTAGCTACTAATACTTTCAAGTAATAGTATTTTAGTCGTTTATCATAATTAATAAATGAAATTAATGGGTTTAATCTAAAGAACAGATAAAACTTGAATAAAAAAGTCCGGATTTTTAGCATGAATCAAACTACAAGGAGTCATGAAAAAAATTACTATCGCCAAAGGAGACGGTATAGGTCCGGAGATTATGGACGCCACCATAAAAATTTTGGAAGCCGCTAAGGCACGAATTGAATGGGAGGAGATACAAGTAGGGGAGCGGGTGTATTTGTCCGGAAATTCAAGTGGGATAGATAAAAATGCATGGGAAAGTATCCGTAGAAATAAAGTATTTCTGAAAGCTCCCATCACCACACCACAAGGTGGTGGGTATAAAAGCCTGAATGTAACTATGCGAAAGTCGTTAGGTTTGTATGCCAATGTAAGACCATGCAATAGTTTTCATCCCTTTGTAAAAACAAAACACCCTCACATGGATGTGGTAATTATCCGGGAAAATGAAGAAGACCTTTATGCAGGGATCGAACACCAGCAAACAGACGAGGTGGTTCAGTGCCTTAAACTGATAACCCGCCCGGGATGTGAGAAAATTGTCCGCTACGCATTCGAGTATGCCAAACTTTACGGCAGGAAGAGGGTGAGTTGTTTCGTGAAAGATAACATCATGAAGCATACCGATGGACTTTTTCATCAGGTATTTAAAGAGATTGCACAAGAGTATCCGGAATTAGAGTCAGATGCCTGGATCATCGACATTGGAGCAGCAAGATTGGCCGATACCCCGGAAATGTTCGATGTAGTTGTATTGCCAAATCTTTATGGGGATGTAGTTTCTGATATTACCGCGCAAATATCGGGTTCAGTGGGGCTAGCCGGTTCTTCGAATATTGGTGAAAGCTGCGCTATGTTTGAAGCCATTCACGGTTCAGCTCCGGATATAGCCGGACAGAATGTTGCAAATCCTTCCGGGTTACTGCGGGGGGCAGTTATGATGCTCAATCATATCGGGCAACAAGATATCGCAGAAAAAATTATCAACGCGTGGGCTTGCACCATAGAAGATGGAATTCATACCGCAGATATTTACAAAGAAGGAATCAGTAAGCAAAAAGTTGGCACCGATGCTTTCGCCGATGCCGTTATCGAGCGGTTAGGAAAACGTCCTCACCATATCAAGTCCGAGACGTTTTCTAAAGATGTTAAGCTAAATCTTCCGGCATATAAACGTAAACCCAAATCTGTTAAAGTGTTGAAGGGCGTTGATGTGTTTGTTGACTGGGACGGTACTAAAGTGGATGAGTTGGCAAACCAGCTTAAGAACCTTGAGAGTGATATAAAGCTGAGTATGATCACCAATCGAGGCGTGAAAGTTTGGCCGGAAGGTTTTGAAGAGACTTTCTGTACAGACCATTGGAGATGCCGGTTTGAGGTAGAAAACGGACACCCTGCAAAAAAGGAAAGCATCCCGCAGGCATTGTCTAAAGCCTTAGAGATTGGCATTGATGTAATTAAAACGGAGAATCTGTACGAATTCGATGGAGTTCGGGGGTATTCGTTAGGTCAGGGTCAGTAAATAAGGATGTGATTAGGTTCCGATGCAACACATCGGAACCAGTCAAATTGCAGATCCTTCTCCCGACAGTAGTCGGGATCAGGATGACGAACCGTAACTATGATTAAACTTCGTTCCCAAACTGATCGGTAAATAGTCGTTTAACTTTTCTTTTAAGAGATAAATGGTGATCAGGATTCATATTCTCAGCAGAAAAAATCAGATCTGTGAATCGTTCAGCTGATAGAGGTTTCAGTGAAAGAATTTCATTCACAACCTTCTCGACATCACATACGCATTGGTAAGCCCCAATTCGGAGTGATTGAAAGCTTCCGGGAGTTCGCCGATGATCTCAAAACCAAGCTCTTTCCATAAATGAATAGCGGCTTCATTGCTTTTAACTACAAGGTTGAACTGGATAGAGAGGAAACCAACATCACGCGCAAGATTTAAAGAGAACACGCCCATTTGCCGGCCAATGCCTTTACCGCGATAATGCGGGGAAGTCATGTAGGAAGCATTCGCTACATGAGAACCCAATCCCGGCTGATTTTCTTTCAGGATGAAGGTACCAACGATTTCCCCATCCAATTCGGCAACATAAGTTAACGTACTTGGGCTGAACCAGTATGCCAGCATTTCTTCTTTGGAAGAGCCTGGTTCAAATACATAGGTGTCGCCATCGGCTATTACGGCTTTTATGATGGTCCAGGCAGGGTCTTTGTCTTGTTCTGTGGCTTTACGAATAATCATAGTTCAATCGTTTGGGCAACTTCACGAATCACATTCAGCAAATAGTCGATATCCTCTTTTTGCTTTCGATGATTGATAATACATGCCCGAAGAACAAATTCTCCATTCAGCCGGGTTCCCGTAATAAACACTCTTCCGTCTTTTTCTAAGGCCGGAATAAGTAGTTCGTTAATCCTGATAATTTCCTTTTCAGACGTGAAATTACCTACGTATCTAAAACAAGACACAGCTAAATGGGAACGCGCTTTGATTTCAAAATCACTGGAAGCTTCCACCTGTTCTGAGAGATAATGGGTGAGATCTATGTCCTTCTGGATCATCTCCCTCAATCGTTTCATTCCATATCCCTTTATAGACATCCACACTTTTAATGCTTTCGAGTTCCGGGATAGTTGAAAACTGTGTTCATTAAAATCGAGCCGACCCTGATGCTCAAATTTTGTATCCAGGTAATCGGCCTTCTTGAAATACGCTCTTTTCAGAATATCCCAGTTTTTCACCAGAATACATCCCACTTCAAATGGTTGATAGAGCCATTTATGGAAATCAATAGCCACAGAATCTGCCCGATCCAGGCCGTTATACTCATTCTTAACCGAATCAAGGGTAGAAGCCAATCCTCCATAAGCGCCATCAACATGAAACCAAAGACTATACTTTCTTGCTAACTCAGCTAATGCATTCAAATCATCAATAGCCCCGGTGTTAACGGTACCTGCATTTCCTACCAGGCAAAACGGAATAAACCCATTGGCAATGTCTCCCTTAATTTTAGTTTCGAGAGCTTCAAGGTTGATGGTGAAATCGGAGTTGGTCTCAATCTTACGAAGGTGATTGGTTCCAATTCCAAGTAAATCCACACTCTTATCTATACATCCATGTACTTCTTTGGAGGTATACACCGTAAAAGGTTTTGTATTAAACAACCCGGTTTTGCGAATTTCTTTTCTCTCGAAGTAAATATTGCGCGCAATAGTAAGGCCATTCAGATTCGCGGCAGATCCCCCGCTCACTAACACCCCACCCACATTACTTCCGTACCCAATCATATCTGCTCCCCATTGAACCACTCTTTTCTCAATTTCGGCAATAGAGGGACTTAGATGCCATTTGCCACCATTCTGATTAATGGTAGCTGCCAGCTGCTCACCCAGTATCGAAATCTGAGTTCCACCGGCCATTACATACGCATACATATGCTTTCCAAGGTTATCTGTGGCATTGTCCAGCACTTTTGTTTTGGTTTCTTCCAAAATTTCGAATGCATTCATTCCTTCTTCAGGGAGTTTTTCATCAAACCATTGCCGGCGTTCTTCCTGAGGTATATTATGATAAGCTTTCCGTTTATCCAGTTCCTGAAACCTGGATAGTACCAGTTCGTTGGTTCGGTCAAGCAGTTCTTTGAATTCTTCCGGAGAGGTGTCCAGGTTATTAATCATATCTTTCATTCAAATTCTTCGGTCATTGATGATCTACAATAGCTAATGTACAACGGGAGCTACAAACCAATTTCCCTCGCTCATCAACTAACTTAGTTTCCCATACATGAATGGTTCTGCCCATTTGAACCGGTGTGGAAGTAGCTGTTACTTTACCCCCTTCTTTCACGGGGCGGTGGTGGTTGGCATTTATTTCAATCCCTACAGCCGTTTTACTCTCAGGAAGATTTACCCACGCTCCGATCGAACACAAAGTTTCTGCCAATGCAATCGATGCTCCTCCGTGTAAAATCCGGAAAGGTTGAACCGTTCGTTCATCTACCGGCATCTCTGCAATCATTTCATTTTTACTGATTTTTAGGAACTTAATACCAAGATTAGTCCCCATGTTTTTTTGATCATTTTCAAAGAACGATGATACTTTATCTTTAATGCTATCTTCAATAATCATTGACTTGCTTAACACTGTTAAGTTGCTTATTTATATTTGTTGGAACCGCTTTCTTAATGTACATTCGAAATAAAAGAGAACGCTAAACCATAGAAATGTATGAAATATGAACCTGCAGTAGTACCAAAACTTATTGAAGTTGGGTTAAGCAAAAATACATCTGGGATTGTATCTGCTGTAAAAAGAAATGGGCAATGGATTGAAACGAGTGTATCCGAGTTCAGGCAGAAAGTAAGAAACCTTGCTTTAGGGTTGTACGAATTAGGTGTAAGAAAAGGGGATCGGGTTTCTATCCACTCTGAAAACAGCACCGAATGGTTAATTTGTGACCAGGCTATTCTTTCAATCGGTGCAGTAAATGTTGCTATTTATACGACACAACCCGCGGATCAAATCACCTACATTCTTGAGAATTCTGAGGCAAAAGTGCACATCGTATCAAACGATTCGATGTTCCAGGAAACAAAACCTCTCATTAAATCCATAAAAACGGTAAAAGCAATTATTTCTATTCAACCTTCCAGGCATCAGAAGCTTAAATCTCTTGAAAGCGTGATACAAATGGGTATAGAGTTGGACAAGGATAAACCGGAACTATTTGATGAACTCTGTGATGCAATTGAACCTGATGATTTAGCAAACATCAACTATACTTCCGGAACTACTGGTGTTCCGAAGGGGGTTATGCTCACCCATTTGAATCTGGCTTCTAACACATTGGCTACTGCTCCCCGGGTTCCCTTTCAGGATATTGAGCCACCAAAAAGAAAGATTCTTTCGTATTTGCCATTAACACATATGCTGGAGCGTATTGCCAGTTATACCTATGTTTTTGAAGGTGCTTCAGTGTACTACATCGAGGATATCCAGGATATCCGAACAGATCTCATTACTATCAAGCCAGTATATTTTGCTACTGTGCCCCGACTCCTGGAGAAAATTATGACAGGGGTAAAAGTGAAGGGCCAGGATTTCACCGGGATGAAGAAAAGACTGTATTACTGGGCAGTCCATTTTGCGGAAAACTATAACCCTGAAAACCCACCAAAAGGGTTGGATAAGGTAAGATGGAACATTGCTGATAAACTGGTGTATTCAAAAATCAGGGATGGAATGGGAGGCAACTTAATTGGTATGGTTGCTGGCGGGGCGGCATTGGCTCCAAATGTGATGCGTTTCTTTAATGGAGTTGGTTTCCATTGTGCTATGGGATACGGGTTAACGGAAACCTCTCCGGTGATGACTACCTCCCTGATCGAACAGATTCGTATTGGTTCTGCAGGAAAGCCCTTGGAAGATGTAGAAATCCGGATTGCTGAAGATGGTGAAATTGAAACACGTGGCCCCAATATTATGAAGGGGTACTACAAAATGCCTGATAAAACCGCGGAAGTGATGACCAAAGATGGCTGGTTTAAAACCGGGGATATTGGTTATCTGGATGATGAAGGCTGGTTATTTATTACAGACAGGAAGAAGTCTTTGTTCAAGCTTTCAACGGGTAAATATGTAGCCCCACAGCCTATTGAAAATGAATTAATGAATAGTGGTTTTATAGATCAGGCACTTGTAATTGGAAACCAGGAAAAATTTTGTGCGGCTATTATTGTTCCTGACTGGACGAATTTGAAGAAACGTTTCGAAAACAAAGGCCATAAATTTCCTGCAGAAAACCCAACTGAAAATGAGTTTGTAATACACAGGATTCAGAAAGAAGTAGATAAGGTGAACATGAGGCTTCCAAACTGGGAAAAAGTGAAGAAGTTTATTCTTGTTGAAGAAGCGTTCACTATTGAGAAAGGGGAGCTTACCCCAAAAATGAGTATCCGAAGAAGCGTCGTTAAAGAGCATTACAAAGATGAGATTCACGGTCTATATCATTAATTCATAAATCATTAAAGAGTGAAACATACCCGAATTAGAAAAGTTGCCGTACTTGGGTCAGGAGTTATGGGTAGCCAGATTGCCGCACATTGTGTGAATGCAGGAATGGACGTACTACTGCTAGACCTGAAAAGTGACAACCCCAAACGCCCTAACCTGGTTGCTGAAGAAAGTATAAAGAAGATTTCTAAAATGAAGCCGGCACCTTTTGGTTTGCCGGAATTTGCCCATCGGATACAGCTTGGGAACTTTGATGACGATCTTGAGAAACTGGGGAAGGTTGATTGGATTTGTGAGGTGATTATCGAACGAATGGACATCAAAAAAGATATGATGTCCAGGATAGATGCCATCCGTTCTAAGGGAACTATTGTTAGTTCAAACACTTCCGGACTTCCGATTTCCAAAATCAGTGAAGACTGCAGCGAAGATATGAAGCAGCACTTTCTGGGAACACATTTCTTTAATCCCCCGCGCTACATGAAATTGCTGGAACTGATACCAACACCTTCCACAAAACCGGAAGTAATGGAAACTATCCATCATTTCTGTGAGACTGTGTTAGGGAAAGGTGTGGTAGTATGTAAAGATACTCCCAATTTTATAGCAAACCGTATTGGTGTGTTTTCAATGGCAAACGTACTCCCTTATTTTTTTGAGGGAAAGTTTCGCGCCGAAGAAATCGATTTACTTTGCGGAACCCTTGCTGGTTATTCCAAAGCGGCCTCTTTCCGAACTGCGGATATAGCAGGCCTGGATGTACTTCAGCATGTTTCCCAGAATTTGTACCCCGCTGTTCCGGATGATGAAAAACGGGAGGTATTTCAATTACCGGAAGCCTATAAAAAAATGGTGGAAAAAGGGTTCATTGGTAATAAAGCTCGTGCGGGCTTCTATAAAAAAATGCAAACTGGAAAAGGGCGTGAGTTTCATGTAATCAACCCAAAAACGTTAGAATATGAACCTCAGGAAAAGCCGGAACTCGAAATTGTAAAAGAAGCCAAAGAGATTTCAAACAAAGCAGAGCGCCTTAAATTTCTTTCCAATCATGATTCCAGAGAAGGAACCTTCATTTGGGAAGTGCAACGTGATTTGATGTTGTATTCCGCGAATCGGGTTCCCGAAATTTCAGATTCTATCGAAGCCGTTGATCGCGCTTTGAAATGGGGTTTTAACTGGGAAATGGGGCCATTTGAGCGTTGGGATGCACTAGGTGTAAAGGAAACGGTAGATCGATTAACACTGGAAAAAGTATCAATCCCCAAAGTGGTAAAGGATTTGTTGGCTGCCGGTTTTACTGGTTTTTATACCACGGATTTAGTGTTTGACCCGGTCTCCAAAACTATGATTGAACGCACACCAATTGCAGAGAATGAAATCACTGCCGTTTCCATCCGAAAAGCTGAGAAGGTGGTTTTGGAAAACAATTCCGCTGCATTATTAAATATGGGCGATGGAGTAGCTTTATTCGAGTTCAGAACTAAAAACACTACGTTGAATTTTGAATTGGTTCAAACGCTGGAACAATCCCTAGACATCGTAGAAGACCGGTTTGATGCGTTGGTAATCAGTCATGACGGGGACCATTTTGCTTATGGCGCTGATTTGATGGAAGCAATGGGGTATGCTCAAAAAGGTGACTTTGAAAAGGTTTACGAAACGGTGAATAACTTCCAGCGAACAGCAGTAAAACTGCGCTATGCTCCATTTCCGGTTATTTCAGCTCCATTTGGGATGACTTTAGGTGGTGGGGCTGAATTTGTGTTGTATTCGGATAAAGTAATTGCCCACCACGAACTATATATGGGTTTGGTAGAAGTTGGTGTAGGACTCATACCAGCCGGTGGTGGAACTACCGAACTACTTCGAAGGGGGATGGGTAAACTGGTCGGTGAAGCTGATCCGCTGCCATTTATTCGCGAAGCGTTCAAAACCATTGGTATGGCCAAAGTTTCTGAAAGTGCAGAAATGGCTAAAAAACTTGGACTACTTCGGGAATCAGATTTGGTTGTAATGAACCGAAACCAGCAATTACATGTAGCAAAAAACGAAGCTATAAAGATGGCCCAATCAGGGTATCAGGCTCCGGCTCGCGATTCACTAATGGTGCTTGGAAATAAATCGTTAAGTGTAATGAAGCTGATGCTGTACGTAATGAACGAAGCTGGTTTTGCTACCGAATATGATAAAGTAGTGGGCGAACGAGTTGCTTTTGTACTTGCAGGAGGAGATTTAAGTGAGCCTCAAACTGTTCCGGAAAGCTATCTGTTAAAACTGGAACGCGATGCGATTTTTGCGTGCCTGCATGATGAACGTACTCATGCCCGAATCGAACACATGTTGAAAACTGGAAAACCATTGAGGAATTAATCATGAAAGAAGCATTTATTGTGGACGCGGTCAGGACTGCTTGTGGAAAAGCAAATAAAGGTTCGCTACGGTTTATCTATCCGGATACAATGGGAGCAGAAGTAGTTAAAGATTTGATGAGCCGAAATCCTAAACTGGATGGTGAACATGTGGATGATGTAATCATGGGCTGTGCTTTTCCAGAGGCTTCTCAAGGGTTAAATATCTCCCGAAATATTGCAATGCTTGCCGGCCTGCCAGACTCTGTTCCGGGAATGACTGTAAACCGGTTTTGCTCGTCAGGTCTTCAGACTATTGCTATTGCAGCCGAGCGAATTATGGTTGGTGCTGCCGATGTAGTAATTGCCGGAGGAGTAGAATCAATGAGTATGGTGCCAATGGGCGGGATGTCTGTTCAGCCAAATCCTGGCGTAATAGATACCCGACCTGAGGTATATATCAGTATGGGATTAACTGCAGAAAACCTGGCTGAAAAATATAAAATCAGCCGAGGTGAGCAAGATGAATTTGCCTATCAAAGTCATAAAAAGGCCATTAATGCATGGGAAACGAATCGTTTTGGAAAGCAAATTACCCCAATTGCTATAAAACAGAAAAAAGTGTCTGCAAATGGAGAGTTGATTGAGGATGAATTTACATTTGCCAAAGATGAAGGGCCACGAGCAAACACATCTACCGAAGCCCTGGGTGGGTTGAATCCCGTATTCAAAATGGGAGGAAGTGTTACGGCAGGAAATTCTTCCCAAATGAATGATGCAGCCTCTGCGGTTATTGTGATGAGCGGTGAAAAAATTAAAGAACTTGGTCTTACTCCGATTGCTCGCTACGTGGGTTTTGATGTTGCTGGAGTAGCTCCCGAGTATATGGGTATTGGCCCGGTTGAAGCCATTCCTCGTTTGTTGAAGCGGATTGGAATGAATCAAAATGAAATTGAACAAATCGAACTGAACGAAGCGTTTGCAGCTCAGTCTCTTTCCGTAATTAAAGAACTGGACTTAAATCCGGAAATCATCAACCTAAATGGAGGAGCTATTGCTATGGGGCATCCGTTAGGTTGTACCGGAGCTAAACTTACTACTCAGCTGCTCTATGAAATGCAGGAAAGAAAGCAGAAGTATGGAATGGTAACTATGTGTATAGGTGGAGGAATGGGT
>JAKSCW010000465.1 GCA_022360375.1 Balneolales bacterium | reverse complement strand
AGCTCTCTGTCTATGTGTTTTTTTTTTTTTTTTTTTCTCTGCATCTGGTTTGGGAGCCACCGATTTTACAGCAAACCGATTATAAAGACATACATTATGCAAAAAATAATTTATTACGTAGCCAGTTCCCTCGATGGATTTATTGCCGGCAAAAACGATGATATCAGTCAATTCCTGGTACGGGGAAATGGCGTTGAAAAATACTTATCCGACCTGGCTTCTTTTGAAACAGTAATCATGGGCAGGAGGACGTATGAATTTGGTTATCAATTTGGATTGGAACCAGGGCAACCCGCTTACCCGCATATGCAGCATCATATTTTCTCGGATTCTTTGGCGTTTGAATCAAAAGCTGACTCGGTTCATATCGAGTCAAGAGACGTCGAACGTGTACAAGAAATCAGGGAACAGGCGAATACTGATGTTTATCTATGTGGTGGGGGCGAATTTGCAGGCTGGTTGCTTAAGCACAGATTAGTTGACCAGCTTAAAATTAAACTAAACCCTATCATCCTTGGAGATGGTATCCCCTTGTTTGGATCATCCGGAACGAAAGCAAACTGGAAATTAACTGATCAGGAATCCTATGAACAGGGTCTTTTGATTCTCACTTATGACTTAATTGCTGAATCATAATTACCAAATAGTTCATTTCACCTTACATTCGTAGGGTGAAATGACTGTAAGGAATTTTTTGGCATACAGTAAAGAAACCGGGGTATTAACTATTTATAAATTTTTCCTGACCAACCGATTTTGGTTCCGAAGATATTCGCTTTCCTTTATCTTCGATTGGTCAATTTACAATCCCTCATTCAATTTCATCAAGAAGGGAAACCCCTACACTCATGGAAAAAGCATTACTTGATAGCCAAAGCCTTAAAAAGATTAATGACGACTTTATTTACCTGATCGAAACATTCTCCGAAATGTTAGAATCCCTAGGTGAAACAAAACTCGCAGCAGTGTTACCATGGATCAACAATCACGACAGTTTACCGCATAAAAATGGTGTCCCCGATCAAAAAGTAATTCAAGCGTTAAGCATTGGATTCCAGTTATTGAACCTGGTTGAAGAAAACAATGCCACCCATTACCGTAGAAAATCGGAGTTTTTTATGGGTCCGGATTCAATCCGTGGCTCCTGGGCAGAAACACTGAACTCTCTGAAGGAAAATGGATATTCAGAAACCCAAATTGCCGAAGTATTAGGAACATTAAATGTGATGCCCGTTCTTACCGCGCATCCAACCGAGGCAAAACGAGTAACTGTACTTGAAATCCACCGGGAACTGTATCGGTTGTTGGTAAAACGTGAAAATCCAAACTGGTCCCCACAGGAACAGGATGTGCTTCATAACGAAATTCTTGGATTATTAGAACGGTGGTGGTTAACCGGAGACATCTACCTGGAAAAACCAGATCTGGCAGATGAACGAAATAACCTGTTGTATTACTTTGCGAATGTATTCCCAAAGGCCTTAAACATTTCGGATCAGCGTTTAAAATTTGCGTGGAAAAAAGCCGGGTTCAATCCGGAAAGCTTATCACTTGCTGAACAATACCCACTGCTGCAACTAGGGAGCTGGGTGGGGGGTGACCGGGATGGCCACCCTTTTGTTACGCCTGATTTTACCTCCGAAACACTGTACAAACATCGTGAAGTTGCTTTGGATTTACACCTGCGCAATCTGAAAGACCTGGCACGAAAAATCAGCCTTTCTTCTTACTTAACCAGTATTCCTGATTGGTTTCAAAAAGAAATTACTGATCGTGCAGCCTTCTTCGGAGAGCTTGGGCAGAAAGCGGTGGATCGGAATCCAAATGAGCCGTGGCGCCAGTTCGTGAACCTTGTTGTTTTGAAATTGACAAACACCATCGATACCTCTGTCAGTTTAAATCCTGCACTTTTTTATGGGTCTCCCGAAGATTTATTAGCTGATGTAAAGCTACTTGAGAAAGCATTAAAATCCGTAGGTTCACATCGAATTGTGGAGGATTTGATCTTCCCTATTGAGCGGCAGATACTTTGTTTTGGTTTCCATCTCGCAAAACTGGACATACGTCAAAATAGCTCTTACCACGACAAGGTAATGAACCAGATCCTGGATGCAGCCGGGTTTGAGGATAGCGATTTTGAGAACTGGAGCGAGAACGACCGGTTGAAATTTATCAATACCGAACTAATGACAAACCGTCCATTTCTTCCTTCCGGTTTCTCCTGCGGATTGGAGGCGGATAATGTGCTCGGATATTTTCGGGTGATCAAAACCTTTACTGATACTCATGGGAAAGCAGGGATTGGATCCATTATTGTAAGCATGACCCGGAGCCTTAGTGACCTGCTCGTGGTGTACCTGTTTTTACGGGAAGTCGGTCTCAATGCCTCCGACTTCCAGGTTGTACCGCTACTGGAAACCATCGAAGACCTCGAGTCCGGAGAAGAGATTCTGAATGCTTTTCTTACTCATCCAAAAACCAAAGAACGTTTAGAAAAAAGCACTGAACGCAAACAGGAAATTATGCTTGGTTACAGCGATAGTAACAAAGATGGTGGCATTTTATCCAGCCGGTGGACGATATACAAAACTGAAGCAACCCTAACGGCTGCCGCAAAAAAGCATAATGTGGGTCTCACTTTTTTCCACGGTCGTGGTGGAACCATAAGCCGTGGTGGTGGAAAAATCCATCGATTCCTGGAGAGTATGCCTCCGGGATCAGTGAGTGGCTCTATCAAAATGACCATTCAGGGTGAAACAATTGCAAACCAGTTTGCCAACTTGCTGAATGCAACCTACAATCTGGAAATGTTTTTATCCGGAACCGCAAAGCAAGCTATTCAAACAAATCTGAATGATGAATTTGAGTATGCTTTTTCTGCTATGAACAAGCTAGTGGAGGAATCCAATCGTACATATCGTTCTTTGCTCGATCATCCGAACTTTATCGAGTTTTACAGCCAGGCCACTCCTATCGATGTTTTGGAAGAAAGTAAAATTGGTTCCCGTCCGGCTCGCCGTACCGGACAGCGCACATTGAATGACCTGCGCTCCATTCCATGGGTATTCAGCTGGAATCAGTCCCGTTTCAATCTGACAGGATGGTTTGGCTTTGGAAATGCCTTTAAATCTATACAGGAAAACAGCCCGGACACATTT
>JAKSCW010000066.1 GCA_022360375.1 Balneolales bacterium | reverse complement strand
CTTCTGGTTGTTAAAGACAACGGCATTGGTTTTCCGGAGCATGTAAATTTTAATTCAATGACTTCTTTCGGATCAATGCTTGTTAATCAGTTGGTTCTGCAAATTGACGGAACACTTCAGGTTATTAGTGAACCCGGGGGTGGGTTGGAGTTTGCCATTAATTTTAAACTTTCGGAAAAGAAGGGATCCAGTAGTGCAATGAAAAAAGGTATTCAGCTAAGACAAAAAGACTATAGCCATCTTATCCACAAATAAAGATATCAGACTTAAAAATTAATAGGGGTTTATGAAGGTATTTAATTTAATACTACTTGTAGACGATAGTGAAGAGGACAATTTTTTCCACAGGCGTGTGCTCTTAAAAGCAAATGTTACTAAACATATTGTTGAGTGTATTGATGGAGAGGATGCAATTCTTTACCTGAAAAAAGAAGGGAAGTATTCCGATTGGAACAAAACCTACCATATCCCGGACATTATCTTCCTGGATATAAATATGCCCAAGGTTGACGGGTTTGAGTTTCTTGAAGCCTATAAAGCTTTGCCGGCAGAAATAAAAGAAGGACTGATAATTGTAATGATCAGCACTTCCCAAAATCCAAAAGATCAGGAGAAAGCAAAATCGTACAATGAGGTGGCGGATTTTATTACTAAACCTTTAGATGAAGAGCAAATCAAGAAGATTATTGAACAGCATTATGCCAAAACAATAAAAGCCTGAAAATGAAATAGATGTGAGGCTTTGTACCAAAGGAGGGACTCGAACCCTCACTCCCGAAGGAACACGATTTTGAGTCGTGCGCGTCTACCAGTTCCGCCACTTTGGCTTGGTTTCGAACTTCTAAGATACGCTATTAATTGTTAAAGCTTCAAAATTGATTTCATGTTTTTTGTGGAAAAACCACTTGATGGTTAGCTTTCCCGAAAACCTGGTAATCTTAAGTTATCCTCATGAAGCGATTTTTTATCCTATGCTCAATTCTGCTTATTAGTTGTTCATTTGCATTAGTAAATGCCCAGAACATCCCTTTTCAACGGCTTGATGTATTTGATTTACAGTGGGTAGATAACCCTCAGATTTCCCCGGATGGAGAAAAAATTGTATACCAACGTCGCGGTATGGATATCATGAGTGACAGAAGGACATCCTCATTGTGGTTGATCAATACTGATGGTTCCGAACACCAGAAATTGACAAGTTTTTCAGGAAATGAATCTCAGCCGCGATGGTCACCAGATGGAAAGCGAATCGCTTTTACTACCTCAGCTGATAACCACGGTTCGGAATTATTTGTTTATTGGATAGAAACTGGAACAGTTGCAAGAATCACCCAATTAGAACGTGGACCAGCCAACCTGAGCTGGTCTCCTGATGGAAGATATATTGCTTTTACGATGAAGATAGAGGAATCAAATCCTGTACTGGTTAACGCTCCAAAAAAACCAGAGGGAGCAAACTGGGCGCCTGTGCCAAGAGTAACTGATCGATTTAAGTACGAACAAGATGGTGCAGGATACATAGATCCTGGTTTTACACACATCTTTATGGTGAACGCGGACGGAGGAGCTGTTCGTCAAATTACCTCGGGGAAGAAAAACTACGGAAGTAATTTAGTTTGGACTCCTGATGGACAGGCATTAATAATTTCGGCTAACCTTCATGAAAAATGGGAAAGAGAACGCCGAAATTCAGAAATCTATTCTATTTCAATTGAAACCGGAGAAGCGCATGCGCTTACGAACCGGTTTGGTCCTGATCATGGCCCGGCTCTTTCACCCGACGGGAGATTGATAGCATATATTGGGTATGAAGATAAAATTCAAACGTACCAGGTTTCAACATTAAACCTTATGAATCTGGACGGAAGTGATAAAAGAGAGCTGAACCTTGATTTAGATCGATCGGTTTCGAGGGTGATCTGGGCACCAGATAGCCAGGGGCTATATTTCCAATATGCGGACGAAGGGGTTACAAAAATCGGATATACTACCCTTAATGGGGATATGGAAGTAATTGCTGAAGGCATAGGAGGAAATGCGATAGGTCGTCCTTACGGTGGAGGGGCATTCTCCATGGCTGATAATGGCGATATGGCAATGAATCTGGCTTCCCCGTATTACCCCTCAGAATTAGGTGTTATGGTTATGAACGGAGAAGTACAAAAGATTACCTCACTAAATGAAGATTTATTTGCGCACAGGACTTTGGGTGAAGTAGAAGATATATGGTATACTTCAAGTGTAGATGGTAGAGAACTGCACGGATGGGTGATTTACCCTCCAAATTATGACGAAAACAATACCTACCCTCTAATGGTAGAAATACATGGAGGCCCGATTTCCCATTATGGGCCAAATTTTACAGCCGAACTTCAATTATTCGCTGCGGACGGGTACGCGGTATTCTATCCAAATATGCGCGGAAGTACCAGCTATGGAGAGGAATTCGGTAACTTGTTATATCACGATTATCCTGGTGATGATTATCATGATATAATGGATGGGGTAGATTTATTAATTGAAGAAGGAATCACCACAGAAGATAGTTTATTTGTAACGGGTGGAAGTGCAGGTGGAATAATGACCGCCTGGATCATAGGAACCAATAATCGCTTTGAATCCGCAGCAGTAGTAAAACCTGTAATGAATTGGATTAGCAAAACCTTGGTTGCAGATAACTATTACGGGTATGCCGAATACCGATATCCGGGACAGCCATGGGAGAGCTTCGAGGAGTATTGGAAGTATTCTCCGGTTTCTTTGGTCGGCAATATTCAAACTCCAACATTAGTAATGGTTGGAACGAACGATTTAAGAACTCCGCTTTCTGAATCCAAGCAACTCTATAATGCACTTCAGATTAGGGAAATAGAAACAGTATTGGTAGAAATTCCAGGAGCAAGCCACTCCATAGCGAATCGACCCAGTCAATTAATTACAAAAGTAGATCATATTCTTGCCTGGTTTAGAAAATACCGCTAACTATTTATACCCGTTGGGGTTATTGGATTGCCAACGCCAGCTGTCAGCACACATTTTCCGGATACCGAATTGGGCCTTCCAGCCCAGTTCGCGTTCTGCTTTCGAAGGATCGGCATAAGACTCTGCGGTGTCGCCAGGCCGCCGGGGAGCAATTTTAAATGGAATTTCGATTCCGGAGGCTTTTTCAAACGCTTTCACCATATCCAGAACACTCGATCCTTTTCCGGTTCCCAGGTTATAAACAACTAAACCAGGATCAGATTCCAATTTCTTTAACGCTTTTAAATGGCCAACAGCCAGGTCAACCACGTGGATGTAATCGCGAACTCCTGTTCCATCATGCGTTGGATAATCATCGCCGAATACAAAAAGCTGTTCCAATTTCCCAACAGCCACCTGCGAGATATACGGCATCAGGTTATTAGGAATTCCGTTAGGATCTTCGCCGATAAGTCCACTTTCATGTGCCCCAACAGGATTGAAATAGCGAAGCAAGGCAATGTTCCATTCTTCATCTGAGGTGTGGATATCCTTTAAAATATATTCGATAAACAATTTTGTTTGCCCATATGGGTTTTGTGCAGTTACAGGAAAAGCTTCAGTAATCGGTACTGAAGCGGGATCCCCATATACAGTAGCGGAGGAACTAAATACTAGGTTTTTAACCCCATGTTTGGCCATTACTTCGCAAAGAGTAATGCTACTTTCTAAATTATTTCGGTAATAAACAAGTGGTTTGGCTACTGATTCACCTACTGCCTTAAATCCTGCAAAATGGATCACAGAGTCAATAGAATGGGCCTGAAAGATTTGATCTAAAACTTCTTTATTCTGAAGTGGTTCCCGGTAGAAGATGGGTTTTCTACCAGTAATTTGTTGAATGCGGGTCAATGCTTCAGCACTGGAATTGGATAAGTCGTCTATAACTACTACTTCGTAACCACCATTTAATAGTTCTAAAACAGTATGGCTGCCAATGTAGCCTGCACCGCCAGTAACCAAAATTGCCATCAATGCTTTTTTCCAGGAAACTAATCATAATCAATTAAAAAGCCCCACTATCTTTTTGATAATGAGGCTAATTTCAGACTATGCCAGTAGTCTTAGGGGTAAACAACAAACCAAAATAATGAGGATTTTCTTCCATTTTGCAGAATTGAAAGAAAGTTCATAATTCTGGTTGGGATAACGGTTCAATGACTTGTAATGTTGTTCCCAGTCCTAAGTTTTTAAAATATTTTTTTTGGCTTTTGAACGAACTAAAGTTAGTAATCAAATACCCTTTATAGTCATTGGTTTCGAACTCCAAAGCGGTATCCCGTTTCGCATAAACAAATAAGTTTTTAAAACCTATAAGCGAAAAGATTGATGCCAAACCTGTTAAAAACGTACCTGAATTATGTTGTTCAATAATTGTAAGCGTTATTTTTTTGATAGATGAGAAGGGAATCAAATACACCCTTTGATAATTACTTCGATTCACAAATAAGGCCAGGCCATTTTCATAACGTTGAAAAATTCCTTTTGAATCTTCCCACATCAACACATTTTCGCCAGTTTTTGTAGTAAGCTTTTTAATGAAATAAAAACTTGATCCGGTAACTGTAAGTAATTTTCCAGGTTCCCGGTAAGGGTTACCTAAAACAGGTTCAATATTGTCCTTATCGATCTCACTTTCTTTTAATATCATCAGGAAGAATTAGTTCTGGTCTCCGTAAGGTAATAGACTAAAACTGAATGTCGTTCCTTGGTTCAGCACACTTTGTACAGAAAGTTTTGCACCATGTAGTTCCAGGATTTTTTGAGCAATAGAAAGGCCTAACCCGGCTCCGGAACCTGGAGTACGACTAGAGTCAGCCTGGTAAAACCGATCAAAAATTCTCGAAATCTGTTCCTCCGGAATTCCCACACCTGTGTCTGTGATTGAGACGCTAATCCGATCTCCAATATTCGATGGGATAATACTTACTTTTCCACCAGATGGGGTATTTTTAATCGCATTATCAATCAGGTTAGAAATAGCGCGTTCCATCAGTGCGATATCTGCATTAACGAGTTTCAGTGGCTCATCTGGTAGTTCAGCGGTTAATTCAATGTTATTTTCCTGTGCAATTGGCCGAAATTGCATAACCACATCCTGGGCGAGTTCCGCAATCGAAACCGGTTCCAGGTCCGGTTGAACATTTTTAGCATCCAATTTTGAAAGTTCAAACAGTTCAGAAATAAGATTCCCTAGTTTTTTGGTATTTCGGATTACTGTTTCCAGGTATTTATTTCGATCGTCTTTTGAAAGAGTGT
>JAKSCW010000067.1 GCA_022360375.1 Balneolales bacterium | reverse complement strand
GTGTAAACAAGCATAGTTGAAGATCCATAAATGATGTATCCAGCCGCTACCTGCTTATTTCCAGCCTGAAGAAAATCTTCTTTTGTAACAGGTGTACCAACTTCAGAAACTCTTCTGCAAACTGAGAAGATGGTTCCAACTGAAACGTTCACATCAATGTTCGAGGAACCATCCAGCGGATCTAAATAAACAATGTACTTCCCGCCCTGACTTTTAAGCCGTACGATCCCGTCATTTTCTTCAGAAATTACCATGCATGTAATAAGAGATCGGTCAAGAGCGGAGATAAGCATTTCATCTGCAAAAAGATCCAGTTTCTTTACCTCTTCCCCGTGGATATTTGTACTGGGTGCTTTGCCCAGAATATTCGTGATTCCCGCCTTGTTTACTTCTCGTGAAATGATCTTTGCAGCAAGACCTATATCTCTCAGGAGTTGCGATAATTCCCCCGTGGCCCCTGGAAATCTGTTTTGTGACTGAATGATAAATTCTTCGAGTGTAACCAGATTATTTTCTTGTATTGTCAAAACTAACTAGAATTTATGGAAGCGCTTTTCTGAAGAATATACGGATGTTTCAAAAAGATAAAACCCCCTCATGAAAATTTTTCTCATAATTTTTTTTTAGTGTCCGTAAACAATATACGGGCCTTTTCCTTTAATTCAGCTATGCTTCCATTGTTGGTAACAATGTGGTCGGCAAATTCACGCACCTCATCTATCGTTTTCTGTTTTGAGATTCGATCAAATACCAGTTCTTCAGAAGTCTTATCACGGTTTACCACCCGCTCTATTCTATTCGGGGAATCTGCTTCCAGGAGGATAACTACGTCCAGATTTTTTGGTCGTCCATGGTCCAGCAGAAGTGCAGCTTCTTTAACAAAAACCTGGATTCCCTCTCTTTCTTTTTGATCGGATAGTTCGTCGATTCTTTTCCAAAGGATAGGATGTACAATGTTATTCAGTTCTTCCACCCTTCCCTTTGAAAATGCTTCATCTGCTAAAAATTTTCGGTTTAAAGTTCCATCCTCTAAGTATGATGATTTACCAAACGTGTGCCTGATTGCCTGTATAAGTTCGGGATCAGTTGCCATTAATTGTTTTGCAAAATCATCAGCAAAAACAACAAATGCCCCTAGTTCCTGCCAAACCTTACAGAAGGTAGTTTTCCCGGAACCAATGCCTCCAGCTACCCCAACACGTACCATGTTATTCCTGTTCCTGTGTGGAAATCATCAACAAATAGGCTTTTATGAATTCATCTAAATCACCATCCATAACTGCACTTACATTCGAGGTCTCGTGATTGGTTCTATGATCTTTTACTCGTTGATCATCGAATACATAGCTTCGAATTTGAGACCCCCATTCATTTTTTCCTTTACTTCCTTCCAGCCTGGCTTTTTCAGCCTCCTGAATTTCTTTTTCAAGCTCGTAGATCCTCGACTTTAACAGGATCATTGCTTTTTCACGGTTTTGGAGCTGAGAACGTTCCTGCTGGCATTCTGCAACCACCTTCTGTTCGGTTCCGTCAGAAAGCTTTCCCGTCCAGATTAAACGAACCCCCGTTTCCACTTTATTTACATTCTGTCCACCTGCCCCGCTGGAATGGAAACGTTGTAATTCCACCTCGCTTTCATTGATGTCTACCTCGATTGTATCGTCAATTAACGGCGAGATAAATACCGAACAGAAAGAAGTATGCCTACGGGCGTTACTATCAAATGGGGAAACCCGTACCAACCGGTGAACGCCACTTTCTGCCTTTAAGAAACCATAGGCGTTCGTTCCGGAAATCTCGAGGGTGGCACTTTTAATCCCTGCAACGTCTCCATCCTGGTAATCAATTACAGAAACTTTAAATCCGCTTCGTTCTGCCCAACGGCTATACATCCGGTATAGCATTTGTCCCCAGTCCTGGCTTTCTGTTCCTCCGGCACCGGGATTAAACGTCATAACTGCATCACGGTGGTCATCCGTCCCTTTCAACATATTTCGAAGCTCCAGGGCATCTAATCCTTTCAATAATTTTTCATACTCAGCATCCAGGTCTTCTTCTACCTCTTCTCCCATCTCCTGGAATTCGAGAAAAACCCCGATGCTATCACGCAGTGCATCTAAAGCATCCCACCCTTTTACCAGGCTTTTTTCATTGTCCAGTTCCTGCATTACAGCCCTGGCCTTATCAGGGTCGTTCCAGAACTCCGGGTTTTGTGTCTGTTCGGTTAACTCAATGACTCTGACTTTGCGTTTATCGTAGTCAAAGATACCCCCTTAGCGCATCCAAACGCTCATAATTTGCCTGTAAATGATCTTTATTAAGTGCCATAAAATTTACTTTGAACTTTTACTGAGTTTACAAATAAAAAAGAAAATCACTCAGAACGAAGCAATGAACCTTCACAACTTTAGAGGCCATCAGACCGCTGCGGTGATTCTTTGCTATCCTCAGAATGACTTAAACCGCTTCTGAAATCTTATTTAGTGGCCCGCCCAAGGAGAACACCAATTACAAAACCGGTAATCACGGCAAGACCGATGCTCTGTTCCGGGTTTGCACGAACGTATCTGCGAGCGTTGCGGTATTCGTGGCGAAGTTCCCGTTCCAACCAATCCCGCTCGTCTTTCAGGCGATCTATTACATCGTCGTAAGTTTTTTCTACTTTTTCCTGAAGTGCATCTGTTGCATCCTGAACACCTCTTCCAATTTTCTTTTGAACTTCTTCAAGTGTTTTTGATTCAGCCATATTTGCCTCGTTTTAAATTGAAAATACTAATTTTGAAGTGTAATTGTTCGTAGTTTGTTATTCAAAACTCAAGCTTTTTCATGTTTTTCAGCGCTTCCCGGCTTTGGTTCAATTTTGTTAATTCAAACTTTCTTGTATACAACATTTGCTGGGAAGACGTAGAAATAGATAAGGAACTTCTGCAGATAAAAGAAGACTCGAACCTTTTGATGATTTCCAGTGCAGGGTGCAATGCACTTACTTATTTACTGGATGCTCCGAATTCAATTGAAACGGTAGATATCAACCCTCATCAAACTGCCTTGCTTGAACTGAAGATTGCAGTAATAAAACACGGGAACTATCCCCTGTTTGAAGAACTTTTCGCCAGGGGTAAGTCACCGCGAATTCAGGAAATGTATTCAACTGTTTCTCCCCTGCTTTCCAGGAAATCCAGGGCTTATTGGGATTCGCACCTGCGTTTTTTTAATCCTGAAGGAAAAGGATTCTTTCTCCAGGGAGGCTCCGGCTTTTTTGCTCGTTTCCTGAACCGAATTATTGACCGGAAAGGAGTTCGTGATCATGTTTTACGGCTTTTTGATGAACCTGATGCTTCAATCCGGAAAACGCTATTTGAAGAGATTGAACAAAAACTCTGGAACGGCACTGAACAAAATCTTTGGGTTTCGGGTGGGATTCTCGGATTGGCAGGAATCCCGGCCTCGCAGCGTAAAGCAATTGGTGATATGAATGCGTTTATGAAGAATGCTCTTTTTAATGTGTTTGTGAATCAATCAGCAAAAGACAACCCTTACTGGAACGCGTATATCTTCGGGGAAATCCCGAAGGAGGCATACCCTGGATATTTAAAAGAAGGCAATTTCGAAATTCTGCGATCAAGAATCGATTCAATCAAATTCTCTACTTCCTCTTTCCGGAAGGCGTTACAAAACTCCAATAAAACATACAGCCATTTTGTACTTCTTGACCACATGGACTGGATGGTGAGTAGCCAACAAAATACATTGCGCCATCAATGGAAATTGCTATTAGAGCATGGCAAACCAGGCACACAAATTCTTTTCAGAACTGCTTATAAGAATTTAAATTTTATACCCGGTTTTGTGTTTGATAACGTCAAATTCAGCCAGGTTGATCCGGGCTGGATTGCCAATCAAGACCGGGTTGGAACCTACACCGGAACCTATCTTGGAACTATACGATGATCCCTTCTACCCTCTCCGGTTATTATGAACTCCATGCCCCCATTTACGACTTAACACGTTGGGGTTTCTTGTTTGGCAGAAACTCACTTTCAACCCATTTCCCTGAACTGCCCCCCGGATCAACCATTCTGGATGTTGGATGTGGTACCGGCAAACAGCTTAAACAGCTTGCATCACACTATGCTGATTCAGAGATTTTCGGGATCGATTCTTCAAAGGCTATGCTTTCAAGAGTAGATGATTTTGTTAAGGGTAACGTCAACATTCTCTTCGGAGAATATGCTGCTGATCGTTTTCAGGAACAATCATTTGACCTGATTACCTGCTCTTATTCTCTAACTATGATGGGTAACCCCGAACATACACTTTCATGCCTTGCCAGGCATCTGAAATGCGGCGGGTATTTATTGGTGGTGGATTTTGACGACTCTCCTTTTCATTGGTTTAAACGATGGATGAATACCAATCACGTGGATATGTATTCAGGTCTGTTTTGCGAACTCCAGTCCGGTTTCGAAGCGAAATACTTAAGAACTCAACATGCTTATCTGGGATTATATAGTTACGGCACTTTTCTTGGGCAAAAATTATCCATTTGAACGTGAGGTTCCGGATAACCAAAAAAAGTATATTTTGAATCTTAATTCCTGAAAGACGGAAATGATTGAACAATAAAAAATGGTGCTCAATAAAATCATATCCGGAGGACAAACCGGGGTTGACCAAGCCGCACTGCAATTTGCCATCAACCGCAATATTCCACATGGTGGGTGGTGCCCACCCGGCAGAGTTTGTGAAAACGGGATAATTCCTCTTCATTTTAACCTGAAAGAAACCCCGTTAGAACGGGATGCTTCAGAGCCATATATCCCTCGTTCTCAGCGAACCATCCGGAATGTGAGAGATGCAGATGGAATGTGGGTTCTTGGATTCGGGAAGGATATCAATAATCCGGATCAGGGCACAAAGTTAGCTATTGATACCGCCCGGAGGCTTAAAAAACCGTACCTGATCATAGATCTGGATAACCCGATTCCCGTGCAAGAAACCAGGCATTGGTTGGTTCAGCACAGGATAAAAGCCTTAAGTGTTGGCGGGCCTAGTGAATCAACTTCACCCGGGATTTTTGACAAAACCAATAGCTACTTAAACCAACTCTTCTTTGTACTGTAACTCATACAGTTTTCGGTAAATCCCATCTTCTACTTTTATCAATTCATCATGAGGCCCTTCTTCCCTGATTTCTCCCTTATGCATCACTAATATTTTATCGGCATGCTGAATTGTTGAGAGCCGGTGGGCAATTACGATAGAAGTTCTGCCTTCCATCATTTTTGCACTTGATTCATTAACTAAAGCCTCCGTTTCCGAATCTACACTGGACGTAGCTTCATCCAGCACTAAAATCTTAGGATCAAAAACCATAGCTCTTACAAAGCAAATGAGTTGTTTTTGCCCCATCGAGAGGGATGCACCTTCCTGGCGAAGCTGATAGTCGTACGAATCAGGAAGTTTCTCGATAAAACGATGAGCTTCTACCTGGTGGGTAGCCTCAATTACCTTTTCCCGGGATATGGATGGATCCCGTTTGAGGCAACACCCAACGTTGAGCCGGATGCCCCCGGTGGCCCGACCGGGACATTTTCCGCGCTCGTTCCGGACGTTGAGCTGGAGATCATCGGAGATCTTGGGGCATTCGCATTTGAAGAGGCAGACCTGCTTCTGGAGGACACCTTCTTCGATACCGGTGAAGAGGAATTTGAGATTACCGGAGGCGGCTTAATCCCCGGCGTGGGGGGCATCGACTCAAGAGTGTGGTACGGCCTCGGCGCCGCGCTCGGAGCCACTGGTCTGGCAGCTCTCGCATTCTTGTGGTGGCAGGCCCTCGCGCGTCCCCGCACCGCAGGCAGGGCATACGCGCAGACCGTCCGTCTGGGTCGATTGGCCGGCATCAAGACCCATCTCGACGAAACGCCGACC
This sequence comes from Balneolales bacterium, assembly GCA_022360375.1. Classification (GTDB taxonomy): domain Bacteria; phylum Bacteroidota; class Rhodothermia; order Balneolales; family Balneolaceae; genus HXMU1420-13. The sequence goes on along the minus strand of JAKSCW010000067.1, from coordinate 152 downwards.
GAATACATCAGCCGCGTCTCCGCCGCATGGCCACGCGCAACATGGGCGCTATACGGTGTGGTCCAGTGGTACGACCATGTCCTGTACGGTCCTGACAAGGACGCCCCGCCGGACAGACCGTTCTCATGGCGTACTATCGTATTTGGGTTGCT
>JAKSCW010000156.1 GCA_022360375.1 Balneolales bacterium | reverse complement strand
TGCTGCATCTGCAGATGATGTTGCTTCTTCAGCAGCTTTGGCTGCCGCCACTACCTCAGCCTCTGCTGCCGCCACTGCCTTGGTTGCTGTTTCCACTTGCAATTTTGCAGTTGTTGTAGCTGCATTAGCCTATCAAACAATGGTTAAGAAAGAACAGTATCTGTTTATTTCCACACTAAGTGCTTTACTGGTACTCCCGCTGATTTCTCTCATTTATTTCGCGGCAACTACTCCTGATCAGGAAATAGATGAAGCGGTATATGTTTCTGTAATTCAACCTAACCATGATTCCTATCAACCTCATTCGGGTATGAGTGGTACCCGGGAAGTACTTGATTCCCTGTATTCCATTACAGAACGCACTATTACTGAGGAAACCGAACTTATTGTTTGGCCTGAAAATGCAATAGATGCAGCACTATCTATGAATTCATCGCATATAAAAAGAATCTCTGACTCGGCAAAGGTTTGGAAGACTAATTTCTTAATTGGAACCGGAACTGTTACCTATTACGATGAGGATTTGCCCAAAGTGTACAGGGTTGTAAACAGACCTCAAGGGGATGTGCAATACAATATATTCAATTCAAGCCTGTATATTGATAGACTTGGACTCACATCCCGGTATAATAAAGCTAAGCTGGTTCCTTTTGTAGAGCGTGTTCCTTTCATAGATTTTTTTGCCGCAATTGATGTTTTTGACCTGATAGAATGGGAGCGGTTTGCCTATTTTGGTAAAGGAAGCACCCCTGACATGCTGGTTGCTTCTTCATTTACTACACCCGGACTGGTTTGCTACGATTCCGTATATCCAACCTGGATCAGAGAGTTTGTGAATAATGGAGCCGGGTTTATAACGATCATTACGAATGATGGTTGGTGGGGAGATTCAAGTGGCCACAGGCAGCATTTTGCGTATGCGCGCTTGCGTGCTATTGAGTTCAACCGCTGGATAGTAAGAAGCGCAAACAATGGTACCTCAGGAATTATTCGTTCGGATGGAAGCATTGAACAATAAACTGATTATTGGGTGCGCACCGGATTTAATTCATCAATACCAGTGATAAAAAAGCAAACGATTTACAGCGTATTTGGAGATTGGCTGGCATACCAGTGCATAGGCATTACGTTGGTATTTTGGATGATTGGGATTCTTAATCCAAAACGAATTACTACCTTGACCTGATTGCTATTCTGATATTGAACCGAATATCGTGATTTGTTCTTGTAGGAATGTTATTCGATTCGATTCTACTATATGTGTATTCAAAATTCGATGTAATAGAAGAAGATATCACATATCCCAACGTAAATGTTCCATTTATTCTTTGCTGCCCTGTCTCACGGGCACTAATAATCTCAGCTTCTCCTACACTACTTGTCGGGTTACTTGCTTCAGTTAGTGCCCCTCCTAAATCCGTATCCAATTCATAGTTCAGTTCACTATCATTCGAATAGCTAGCCCTCATTCCTATATCAATATTATTTTTGACTTTAGGAAGGAACGAAATTCTCACATTCCTGAACGTGTAATTGGTCGCAAAATCAATACCTTGAGTAAGGGTTTCGGTAACCCTTGTACTTGATAGTGCCAATGTGGAAATATTACCCCGATTATATCCAAATTCCGTTCTTAAATTAGATTTCCAGGTCATACTCAATTTCACCAAGGGGTTAAAACGTCGTTCAACCCTGATTGCTGTCGGCTCATATTTTTCACGTACATCGGCTACCTGAAACGTTGAGCCCAGTGATTGAGGAGACTGCAAGCCTGTTATAGAATTAAGTGCCCAGTCTACCTTATAGGTACCCCTGTAGGAATGAGTAAGGGTAGCGCTTGTCATATATTGCCCAATAATGGGAATATATTGTTCAAACCGGTTCCAGCTTACTCTCCAACCTGGCATTGGGATTGTAAAAAATCCTTTGTCCCCTCTTCCCCTTACATTATCTCCTAAATAGGCTTTTCTGAAATCGTCTTGTAGTGTATTTCTGTTTAAAACTGTTCTGCCATCAGCATTCCCGGTTGAATCCTGGATAACGGTACTACCACCAGAGATGTCCTGGTATGCCGCTTCCAACTGTCTGCCAAACAAATCTGAATACCCATTTCCAAAAGACCATGAAGACACATTATAGCTACCAGATTCTGTAACTACAGAGTTTATTTCTCCGATATTGTTTACCGTAAAGGTCTCGGTTTTTCTGCTGCTTATTGAAGCTGACCAATCAAAATCGATGGTCATATTGGGGAATGGACTTATCCGTGTACTCGCTGTAAAGGTATCTGTATAGCTGTTATTGGCAGGGAGCTGTACATTTGCATCTCCATCCAGATTACTAATAAGCTGAGATTCTGAAATTCTATCCGCAAAGCCAGTCCGGTATGAAAATGGAGGTGAGTAATTGTCTGACCCAGTAGTGTTAAACGCGTAATAAATCTGCGAAACTCCATCATAACCCGGTTGACTGCCAGTTTTGGAACGTTTATAGCCTCCGCTAATTTCTTTCATGCTCATTACAGAAAGAATCAACTTCCTGCCCAGGTACCAGGAATCTTTGAGAAGATTAGGAGGTTCAGCTGGCGTTCTTAAACTATCAGCCACTCCATCTGCTATTTCCTGTCGCCTTCTGTCCCGGGCATCTTTCCTTTCTTCGGTTTCATCCTCATTTCTCTGTTTCATTTTGGTGTAGAAACCGAGACGGTTAAAAATGTTATCGGTATTTATCCTGATTGAATTATCTATTTGGAAGGTATTTGATAGATTTGCCCCCAGGTTAGAACCCCTTGGGCTATTTGCCCATTGGAAACCACCACTATAGCTTAAGGAATAGGTAAGCCAGTTTAGAGCATCAATTCTACTGAAATTTGGGCGCCACCCCGCCGTGTACGACTCCTGGTAACTTGAGCGGCGCGCTGTAAGTGTATCGGAAACAATTCCGCTTAGCACTTCAAATGTTGGAACAACATCATAACTGGCGCTGTCAATTCCTGTTACATTTCTACTTTCAATTCCAACATTTCCCAAATCAAAGCTTGTGCTGCTTCTAAAACTGATAGGAATGGAAGGGGTAAGGTTATAATTCAGTCCAAAGCTGTTTTGCTGGTTAAACGCATGAGTTTGCTGAAGCGCCTGGGGCTCATCCGGATCATTAAGATTTCGATTTCTTCGTTCGGAATAATTCCTAACCAGGCTGGAAGAAAACGTAAACGAAGAAGGTAAATAACCTATCCTTAAACCCGATAACCCTTTCACAATTGGAATATTTCGTGTAAACCCAAAAGGAGTAATTAACCGGGTTCTTCGGAGTGCAAGATTGTAAGAGAAGGACGCTCTGTAATCCCATTTATTTTGAAATCGAAGCTGGGGATTTTTTGAATTGGAGGTATTGTACACGTACGTCAAACGCATATTATCTATCGTGTACTTTGCCAGGTTGCTCTTAGAATTTCTTTTCGAAATATCAGAGAAATTAATAGAAAAGCTTTCAGACGTGGTTTGAATTTGGTTTATCCGTGTATTTATGCTGTCTGTTTTTTGGTCGCTGGTTAACGTCTGGTCTGCATTTACGGCATCTATGAAATCTGAAAGACGGACATCCCCTTGGTCCGGCAGGTATTTTGGTGTTTGCACATCTGATCTTGTTGAAATGGTAACCGGGAAATTCCATCCGTATCGATCAGGAACAAGTTTGTGCAAATTTATGGTGGAACTTATTCCAACCCCAACCCGATCAGAAATACTTCGATCTTCGAACCGGGATTCAAGCCCGCCAAAACCATTTGTTTGGCGAGAAACATTCGCATTCAGAGTGGCGAAATCAGCAAATTTGACCGACGACCTGGCATTGGCTGCCCAACCATTTTCATTGTCAAAGCCTGAAACCCTTAATTCATTCAACCAGAATTCCGCGTTCACATTTGCAACACCTGCAGAATTTGCCTCCAAAGGGTCATGAGGATTCAAAATTCCCAATCCCAATTCTGTCACGTTATCCAGTGACGGGTTCCCTTTAATAGCGATAGTAGCCCCGGGAGCAATATCATCTCCTAAAAAGCTTCCCGCATTATCCGGTTCATATACCAAAGAGGGATCAATATTTTCTGAGTTACGCAATTGTTTCAAAACATTAAATGCCGAAACAAGAATATTCATACTATTCTCTTCATACCTCCATATTTCGCGGGCATCTGCATTCAATGCTGACTGGTTATTTGGGTAACTATTGAAGTCCGTTAACTGGGAAGGTGAAACCGGCTGTCGGTACTCGTAATAATTATTTTCTAAGTCATTCCCTATTCGAACAACAAGCAAAACATCCCCCCTGTTGTCGAAACCTTCTCCGTGAACAAACATCCTCATATTCGAATAATTGAGAAGATTCAATCCCCCAACAAATACCTTTTTAACCATGTGCAATTGCCCGGATCCCAGGTTTTCTACCCTCAAAACCAATGACTGCTCGTTGGCAAGAGTTTGAACCTGTGCTCCCCGGTTTACTGCCCGGATCGAACCTTCTGGCTGGCGATAGGGAAATGTTCCGGGGTTTGTGCTTGCGTTTTCTTCAATATTGATGGTAGAAACTTCAAAATTATCTAAGCTTGGAGGTGTTTCAGGCAGGTTAGAAATTTTGTTCCACTGGCTGCCAATAAACTCAAAAGTAGCAAATCGAAGGGTAAATGGGCTGCGGTAGCCACTCATCCACACACGCATGTGCGAGATATTCTGGAAACTTTCAATATCTCCATATTTTCTCTTAAAATCGGTAAGAGGTATACGTATCTGGTACCAGGTATCAAATCCTTCGCTCCCTTGAAGCCGATCTACAATATAAGTTCCCTCCGAGCCAACAGTGAGGTTATTAACATCTGCAGGATTGAAATCGAGTTCGTATTGATAATAGGCATTTGTTTGCTGAATGGAAGAATTGCTTACCAGTCCTTCTGTATCGGGCCTTAAGGTAATGGCGGTTCTGCCATCACCGCTTCCGCTCTCAGGAGTGTTCCCGTCATGGTATCCAAGTAACCTGAAAAAGCGCTCATTCAGGTTTAAATTACTTACACTGTTTTCCCCATAATACACGTAATCGTCATTGGATGGATCTTCCAATATGCGCTGGAACTCTTCACTTCCTTCCCCATACGATATTCGCATTTGCTCAATAAAATCTGCAAAGAGTACACTTTCATCTCTATCTTCTGCACCTACGGTGCCTGGATTAGGCGCCCCATCCAACCCCACATCTTCCTGTGCTCTTTGATCATTTGAAAACTGGCCAAGTGGAGTCGGAGGGTTTCCGCTTGCAGAAATATACGAACGGGGAATCCCTGAAGGGTCGTCCTCAACAAGGTTGTTGATGATGGTTGAGAACCCATCTTCTGTATTGATTCGTGTATTGGGGATGATATCTTCCGAAATAGTACCCAAATCGATATAGATTTTACCATCATATTCAGCTTCCAGCCCCGTCGGATCTTGACCCCCGGGCAGAATAGCCTGAACCCAAAATTCCAAAAACTCAATATTATTTTGCACCAAATCCTCTTGTCCGGGAGGGATAACGGCGGTCATACCTCCCCAGGTAGTTTGAGGGTTCAACTCCAGCAGGTTTTTCAGGTCGGGGTTATAGTTGTACTGTCCCCTGGTGGCAGGATCATAGTAAATGTCCAAAGTAGTCAATTCGTTTGGTTCGTTAAGAATCTGCCTTCCTTGGAATACATCGGTTATAGCAACCAAAAAAGTTTCGGGAGTAAAAAACGAACTATTTACCGTGGTAAGGTTTCTTGGAATGGAATACCATGAGAACTGTGATCTCATATCCGACCTTAATTTTCTGATTTCAGGGGTTTGTGAGGTGGTCGAATCTGTATTCTGAAAAAACGCGTCATCCTCAACAATACCTGGTAACGCAGATGGAGCCGCAGCTAAATTCCATCGGGTTGGATTCATAAAGCTTATTGAATATTCAGCGCCTTCAAAATCATCAATAAACACCAACCCGTTTTCTTCATCCTTAAACAGGTCACCCCGGCTGATAGCCTCCTCAACAGCATTCGTTTGTGCAACTCCGGGCCTGAGCTGGGCAAATTCACCACTAAAACTGAAGTTTGAAGAAGTTCTTGTTTGGAGAAGGGGAATTTTGTCTATCGCCCGTGTAAGCCATGGTGCATCAAAATCACCGGATGCATCTAACCCGATAATGGTATTATTGATAGGTTCATTTCCTATCCTGATTTTATCTGATAGCGGTTGCTCTCTTAATCTAAAATAGGTGGAACCGAGCTTTACGTTATTTCCAATCGAATATTCCGCCCTGATTCCTGTGAAATTCTTCTGACCTATAATTACAAATTGATTGCTCTCGAATTCTACTTCAATATCCTGCCCGGAAACCAGGTATTTATCATTTAGAATGGTAAGTAATCCAAAAGAGTAATCCACTTCATAGTCAACCCCTTCGGCTAAGGTTACGCCATTGGCCGTTACCTTTACTGAGCCTTCTATAAGTCCAAAACTAAGGTTATAAGTACCGGATACTCCTCCGGCTGACACCCCTGAAATAAGATAAAATGAATTCTTGGATTGGTTATTTCTCGCATCTGTTGCTTTTAAATCATAGAGCTCAGTAAATGCCAATGCCTGCCTCGCAGAATCATCAAGCGAAGGATTACTTTGCAGGAGGTTCAAAATCCGATCTCCAAAAGGTTCCAGGTATGGAAACATGATGCGTCCTTCTCCAGCATCGAGCGTAATCCCTGTAAAATCTATTAACTGATCGGACCCTACAGAACCATCAATATTCTGGCGATCGAGCCCAAGATCTTCAATCAGATTCTGGGTTCTTCCGGGTAAATTTACCACGGGTACATTTGTTCTCACATCCGCGATTTCCAGTTCGAACCCTTCCTGCGTAATTCCTCTCACTCCCAAAGAATAAATATTTCGCATGGTAAGAGGCCACGCCCTGTCTGTAGTCGTCATCCCACTCGGTCTGATTAACTTCAAATAGGTTCTGCTTGAACTTTGTGGGTTCAATTCTCCTACCTCCACCACCGCACCTGTTGCAGGGTCACTATAGGCATAGGCAACAGCTATCGCATCCCCTGTATTGGGCACTCCTTTCATAGTAATAAAACCAAGAGCGTAGTTCACGGTGTAATCCACCCCTTCGAGCATCAATTCAAAAATGCCATCCTCATATTCCTGGGAGCTGGCACACGAATCTTCACCTTCAGGGGTACTCCCACAAAAATCCTCATTGG
>JAKSCW010000332.1 GCA_022360375.1 Balneolales bacterium | reverse complement strand
TCCTCGGATAAAGTAACTGGTTCTATAAACGGTGGCAATGCACCAATGATTTATGCTGATGCAGGGAATGGAAAAGTGCTCCTGAAGGCAAATGACTGAATCAATTGAGCACCATCTCTCAAAAGATGGATCTTCTACGCTCTATTCAAATTACTTTAAGCAGTTTTATCATAACCCAAATGGTGCGGTTTCTGAAAGCCGGCATGTTTTTTTCGAAGCCCCCAAACTTTTGAACCGACTCTCCCGGGAAAAGAACACTTTCTCAATTTTTGAAGTAGGCTTCGGAACCGGTCTCAATTATTTACTCCTTCTCGATTATTATCTGAAACTGAATCTGTCCGCTCCTGTTAACTTTTATTCAGTAGAAGCCTTCCCGGCTGAACTTAGTGTCATCAAAACATGTAACTACGATCATTTCATGACTTCCGATTCCTATAAGAATCATCTAATGCAAGTATTCGAAGAGTTGAAACCGGGATGGAATTCATTCAAAGCATTCAAGCATCTGCCTGTTACATTAAATCTGTTTATTGGAAAATTTGAAGACATCAAATCCGTCGAAGATCCGATCAATTTTATATTTCATGATCCTTTTTCTCCGGAAGTAAATGAAGAACTTTGGACTGTTGAGACTTTCCAAAAATTGCATAAAATCAGCGCCAAAGATGTGGTTCTTACCACGTATTGTGCCGCTTCCAAGGCCAGAGCAGCCATGGCCACTGCCGGTTGGTTACTAACAAAAGCGCCTGGTGCCCTGGGAAAAAGAGAAATGACCGTTGCCGCTTTAAATGAAGAATTCCTGCCCCGGTACAAGCGTGTAAATGAACGCAGGTTAGTTACACGTTTAAAAGAAGGAGAATTCTAAATCCCGACATATAGCCGGGATTTAATTCTTTTCAGGTAAGTGAAACGTAACGTGTATGATGAATTCCATCCAGAGCAGAAACGTTCTCAATTTCTTCCTTAGTCATCGGTTTATCGACCGAGAAAGCAGTGATGGCATTGGAGCCCTTTCCGGAGCGGCCAAGGCTCAGAGCTCCGATATTGATCCCCATTTCAGCTAAAGAACCACTTACGGAGGCTAACATACCGGGCTTATCCTCGTTTTGATAAAGAATAATATCTCCCTCCAATCGAAGCTCAATACCATAATTATCAATTTCTACGATTCGATAATCTCCTTCTCCAAAGACAACTGCGGAAATGGTGGTATAATCCGCACCTTTTGGAAGCCGAATGGTTACTAAATCATTATATAACTTTGATTTCGAGGAAACTATTTCTTTGATTTTGAAGCCACGTTCATCGGCATAAATCCGGGCATTAATCAGGTTAATTGCTTCATCCACATATTCTGAGAGCATCCCCTTCAGGATACCATCTGTGAGGACATCTGCATATTTCGAACTTTCTCCTGAATACTCAAACTCAAAGTTATTCGCGTGATCCGGAATCAGCTGAACGGCTAACCGGCCGAGTTTTTCAGCAAGCTGCAAAAAGGGTTGTACTTCTTTGTTAGTGAGCAGAGCGATGGACTTACCATTAAGGCTACCTTTATAGTTTTTGTTCTCCAGCGCATCCGACATTTGAGAAGCAATTTGTTCGGCCACTTTCTCCTGGGCTTCTTCTGTTGAAGCTCCTAAATGTGGTGTACAAATGATGTCTTCATGTTTTAAGATTCCATATAGCTCTTCGGTTGGAGGTTCGGTGGTGTACACGTCCAGCGCCACTTCAGCAACAATTCCTTCTTCCAACAGCTTCGGAAGGTCCATTTCTTCATAAATTCCGCCACGGGCACAATTCACCAGGCGAATTCCTTTCTTCAATTTATCCGCATTCTTCAAGGAAACAATTCCCCGGGTTTTTTCAGTGAGCGGAGTGTGTACTGATAAATAATCAGAGGAACCAAGCAGTTCGTCCAGTTCCACCAACTTCACTCCAACTTCCTGTGCATGCTCTTCCGTGGAAAAGGGATCATAGGCCTGAATTTCCATTCCAAAAGCTTGCATTCGCTTAGCTACTTCTGTACCAATTTTACCAAGGCCCACAATTCCCAAAACTTTTCCATGAAGCTCGGTTCCCATATAGGCTTTACGCCCCCAACCCCCATCTTTCACTGTAGCTACCGATTTCGGAATATTTCGTGAAAGAGCGATAATCATTCCGCATGTATGCTCTGCGGTGGAAATAGTATTACCATCTGGAGTGTTCATTACCAGCACTCCTTTTGCCGTGGATGAAGGGATATCTATGTTATCTACACCAACACCTGCACGCCCTATTACTTTCAAATTGGAGGCTTTTTCCAACAATTGGGATGTAACTTTTGTGGCACTGCGAACCACCATTCCATCGTACTCTCCAATTCTGGAGAACAGTTCTTCTTCAGTGAGTTTGCCAGGTTGATCGGTTTCAATTCCCCTGCTTTTGAAAACATCCCCGCAAACAGGATCAACGTTGTCAAGCAATAATACTTTAAATGACATGTATTTTTTTGAGTGAGTTTAGTAGTTTATTCTTCAACAAATTCGAAGATCAAATCCCGTACTTCTTCGATCCCTTTTTTGTTGTCCGATGAGTACGCCAAAATAGGAACTTCGATATTCATTTCGGCAAGAAGTTTTCGAACATTTGCTTTCGCTTTGCCAATTTTGTTGTTCGAAATTTTGTCCGATTTAGACAGCAATACGCTGAATGGCATTCGGTTTGAAGCCATCCAGTACATAAAATCTTCATCTAATGCGGTAGGGTTGTGACGGGCATCTACTACATGCAGAATTAAATGTAATGTTTCGCGCTTTTCAAGGTATTCGCGGATATTTCTTCCCCACCGCTCGCGTTCCCTTTGCGGAACTTTCGCGTATCCATACCCTGGTAAATCCACGAAATACATTTCACCAGCAATATCATAATAATTCATTTGTTGGGTTTTCCCCGGAACATTGGAAGTCCGTGCCAGATTCTTACGATTAACCAAAGCATTAATTAAAGAGGACTTTCCCACATTAGAGCGGCCTGCAAAACAAACCTCGGGTAACGTTGCAGGAGGACAATCTTCCAAACGTGGAGCACTGGTTATGAACGTGGCCGGGCCCTTAATCATTAAACCAATTCGTTCTCTTCTTTTTCTACCCCAAAGTTAACCGGTACGGGATATTTGGAAGTAAAGCACGCTGTGCAGTAATCATGCCCGGATGGATTTGCCTTTTTAACCGCATTTACCAAACCATCAGGGGATAAGTATCTGAGACTATCAACCCCAATTTCCGCCGCCATTTTTTCTATCTCCCGCTCAAAACGATTTGCAATCAGTTCTTCCGGGTTTGGAAAATCCATACCATAGTAACAGGGACTGATAATAGGTGGTGAACTAACTAAGAAATGAATCTCTGCAGGATTACACGCCCGAATCATATCCACTAAAAGCTGAGAAGTGGTACCACGAACGATCGAATCGTCCACAATAATTACACTGCGGCCTTCTATCACTCCACGCACGGGATTGAATTTGGTTCTCACTTTTTGCTCACGGGATTTCTGCCCCGGAGAAATAAAAGTTCGCCCCACATAATGATTGCGAATTAACCCGATATCGTATTTGCAATCGAGTCCTAGTTTTTGGTTTTCACTGGCGTAACCCAACGCAGCAGTGTTACTGGAATCGGGAACGGAAATAATTACCGGCTTTTTA
>JAKSCW010000069.1 GCA_022360375.1 Balneolales bacterium | reverse complement strand
CCAAGTGCCTCTGCAGGTACGTACTACATCCAGATAACAGGTTATAACCTGGATTTTGGAGCCAGCTATACAGAGCGAGGATACGATGTTATGATAGATTGGAGTGGGAGTGGAGCTTCTGGAACAACGATATGGGAAAGTGAAGGAAATAATGGTGGAGGAAACTATGATACCATTTCTTCTTCCGGAACCACCGTTCAGGCGCACATCAATTACTCCGGTGATATTGATGAGTATGAAATAACGCTTAGTTCTTCAGCCGATATTGTAATTCAACTTACTGCTTATCGTGAAGGGACTGACTCGGGCGGAAACTGGGAATGGCAGTGGGGAAATCAAAATAATGGGTATTACCCGGTTGCGATCTGGCATAGCGGAAGCAATTTAGCCAACTCTACGCTAGAGGCACATACTGCTACAGGAGTTTCCTATCCCACTCATACAGGAACTGGCGAAGCAAACTACAGCTGGAATCATAATCATTTCCACCCAGTTGATAGTAATGACTGGCTGGGATACCCCGGAAATGATGAAATCATTACAAATACCAAGTTCTTCGGAAATGACCTGAATACTTTTGATACTACCGTTGTTTCCCGATTAGAAGATTGGGGATATTGGATGGCTGATGAAATCGGATTCGATGGATTCCGGCTGGATTTTGTTCGGGGTTTTCAGGAAACATTTGTAGCAGACTGGATAAATAACTTACCGCTTTTAGGTGGAAGCCAGCGCTTTATTGTAGGCGAGTATTGGGGAAATGCTTCCTCAATTCATTCGTGGGTAACTAACGTAACCAATGGCACATCAACCGTTACAACCACTACAACCACCGGAGCAGATGTGGATGCATTCGATTTCCCGTTAAAATTCTCCCTAAATGAAATCGTAAATAATACAGGAGGTACCGCCGATATTACCTCCACACTTGATCATGCCGGAATGATTCGAAATACTGGTGGATACTCGTTGTCCGGGACAAGCGTGGTCACCTTTGTGGACAATCATGATACGGGAAAAGAGCATGATAAGTGGGTATTTAGCGATTGGGATTTAGCCTATGCGTACATCCTTACCCATGAAGGCCGGCCAACTGTATTCTATTCTCACTACTATGGTGTTGAACAAGTAGATGCTCATGATGGTTCTTATACAACGCAAGCCAGCTCATCATTAAGCGATGATATTGACAACCTGATCCACATCCGGAAAAACTACCTGGGTGGAGTAACCGAGGTTTTAAGTGCGGACGGTAGTCCTCATCCATCGGGCGATGCCGCTGATGTTTATGTAGCCCGAAGGCAAGGTAATGGATCCAAAACTGGTGCTATTGTAGTGTTGAACGATAACAGCTCTTCCACAAAAGGATTGTGGGTCGATCATACTACAGGTTCTGCTATCTGGTCAAATTCATATTTGGTAAATGTTGAGACGGGTGACAGCACCTATGTATATAATGATGGCCGTGTTTGGGTGGAAGCCGGAGCCAGAGACTTTGCTGTTTACCTGCCGGCGAGTGAATTCACAACTAGTTTACCAAAAGCTAAAGCCTCTGACTCTGCCCCGGCATTTGAAGTTGAAAGCGAGCAACCGGATGTATTCGAAGTGTTTGAGAATTACCCAAACCCATTCAACCCAAGTACGGTAATCTCATTCAATATACCTGAGAATGGCCTCGTGAATGTGAGTGTTTATAACTCATTAGGCCAGCTTGTCTCAACCATTGCCGATGAGAGTTTCAGTGCGGGTTCTCATTCTGTAACCTGGAATGCTTCCGGAATGTCCAGCGGAATGTATTTTTACATTGTAAGCTATAACAACCAGCGAATTCAGGGAAAAATGACTCTTATCAAATAATTTCTACGCGCAGAAGCCTTGATTTTTATCAGGGCTTCTGCATTTTTGAGATCATTTCCCTGGAAGCTGCAAGGGGAGAAATTTCATTCTTTTCAATCTTTTCTCTCAACTCTTTTGCCCTTACCTGGTTCTCTGAATCCTTCCATAGCTCTGTGAGTATAGCATCTTCAGTTAAGCGGTTAAACCAACTCAAATTCTGGTTTGTTCGCTGAGACCCGAACAGCCCGTTTTCTTTTAATCGACTGATAAATGTTTCAACTCTGTTCCAGGTATCTGAAATTCCCCTTCTCTCTAACGCGCTGATGGCCAAAAACTGTACCTGGATGTTTTCGAATTTAGGTTGCAGGAACTGAAATGCATGTTCATATTCCGTTTTTGCCCGCAATGCCAGTTTTTCTTGATCACCATCCGCCTTATTTATAACCATAATATCTGTGATTTCAAGAATACCACGCTTAATCCCCTGAAGGGAGTCACCCGCGCCCGGAAGCATCATCACCAGGAAACAATCGACCATGGAAGCAACTTCAAATTCACTTTGACCAACGCCTACCGTTTCCACCAAAATCACGTCAAAGCCAGCCGCCTCGCAAAGCAACATAGATTCGCGTGTAGTTTTTGTTACGCCACCAAGAGTCCCCGACGTTGGAGAAGGCCGGATGAAGGCCTGATCATTAGTTGATAATGCCTCCATCCGGGTTTTATCCCCCAAAATACTTCCACCAGAAGTTGGGCTGCTTGGATCAACCGCCAGCACTGCCACCTTGTGCCCTTTTTCAATCAGGTACATCCCAAGTGCTTCTATAAATGTACTTTTTCCAACTCCAGGCACTCCTGAAATTCCAACCCGCACACTTGTGTCCACAACTTCAAGACTTGCCAGTAACTGCGTTGCTTTGTCCCGGTCAGAATCTTTGTTGCTTTCAACCAGTGTAATGGCTTTAGCTAAATGCCGGCGCTTTCCTGCTCGAATTCCTTCGGCAAGTTCGGTTATTGTCATACTTTTGCTGCCCGGATTTCATCAATTACTTCAGAAGCAGCTTTTGGAATATTAGTTCCAGGGCCAAAAATAGCCGAAACTCCTGCTTCCTGTAAGAACTCATAATCCTGAACAGGAATTACACCACCTGCAACAATAAGAATATCATCGGCTCCTTCCGTTTTCAGAATGTTTATTAATTCAGGAATTAATGTTTTATGCCCGGCTGCCAGTGTCGAAACACCAATTACATGAACATCATTTTCGATGGCTTGTTTAGCAGCTTCTTCAGGAGTAGAAAATAACGGACCCACATCTACGTCAAAGCCCATATCAGCAAATGCTGTCGCCACTACTTTAGCTCCGCGATCGTGACCATCCTGCCCCATCTTTACAACCAGAATTCTTGGTCTGCGACCTTCCTCTTTTGCAAAATCTTCTATCTTGGATTTAATTTCCAAATAATGCTTATCCGATTGGTACACGCTCTCGTACACTCCATGTATGGTTTGGTTGCTTGCTTTATGACGCCCCCAGGCACGTTCCATTGCCCGTGAGATTTCACCAACTGAAGCTCGTCGTCGAGTCGCTTCAACTGCAAGATCGAGTAAATTACCCTCCCCGGATTTTGCCGCTTCGTATATCGTTTCTAATGCATCTTTTACCAATTGGTTATCTCTGGAGTTTTTGATTTCGTGTAACCGTTCAACTTGTTTTTCTCTAACCTCGGTATTATCGATGTCCAGAATTTCTACCGGATCTTCTTTCTCATTCACATATTTATTAACTCCAACAATTGTTACGTCGCCCTTGTCAATCCCCGCCTGTTTTATTGCAGCAGATTCTTCAATTTTTCGCTTCGGGTAGCCTTGTTCAATGGCTGTAGCCATTCCACCCATTTCCATCACTTCGTCAATAATTTCTTTTGCACGAAGCTTTAAGTCGTAAGTCATAGACTCTACAGCGTAAGAGCCCCCAAATGGGTCAACGGTATGCGTGATATCCGTTTCTTCCTGGATAATGGTTTGGGTGTTCCGTGCAATCCTCGAAGACGTTTCTGTTGGAAGTGAAATTGCTTCATCATAGCTATTTGTATGTAGCGATTGAGTTCCTCCTAAAACAGCTGCCATGGCTTCAAT
>JAKSCW010000527.1 GCA_022360375.1 Balneolales bacterium | reverse complement strand
AGATCGAATCCGGTGATTTCTTCTGTAACGGGATGTTCTACCTGAATCCTGGTATTCATTTCCATGAAGTAAAAATTCAAGTCATCGTCAACTAAAAACTCAACCGTTCCGGCACCTTCATAATCCACCGATTTAGCTGCATTCACTGCGGCTTGCCCCATTTTATCCCGTAGTTCGGGTGTAACCAAAGGGGAGGGAGCTTCTTCCAGAATCTTCTGGTGCCTTCTCTGGCTTGAACAGTCCCGTTCTCCTAAATGAATGGCGTTTCCATGCTGATCTGCGAGAACCTGGATTTCAACGTGATGAGGGTTCTGAACAAAGCGTTCGATATATACTTCGGGGTTGTTAAAGGCAGTTTCAGCTTCGTTACGGCACATCTCGTAATTTTTCTTCAACTCTGATGCTTCTTCCACAACGCGCATTCCACGCCCACCACCACCAGCTGAAGCCTTGATGATTACCGGGAATCCAATTTCATCACAAATTTTTTCTGCTTCTGATAATGAATCAACAACTCCATCACTCCCGGGAACAACCGGAACCTTATTTTTGATCATTGTAGCTTTTGCTACTGCTTTGTCCCCCATGGAATTGATTGCATGAGGCGAGGGACCAATGAACTTAATATCGTGTTCCCCGCAAATACGGGAAAACTCAGCATTCTCTGCCAGGAAGCCATACCCGGGATGGATAGCTTCAGCATTAGTTATTTCGGCAGCTGCCAGTATACTTTGAATTTTAAGATAACTGTCTTTGCTCGCAGGGGGGCCAATACAAACCGCTTCGTCTGCAAATTTTACGTGTAAACTATCCGCATCAGCCGTGGAGTAAACCGCTACGGTTTTAATTCCAAGTTCTTTACAAGTGCGAATAATGCGAAGAGCGATTTCTCCTCGATTGGCGATCAGAATTTTGTTAAACATGAAAGCCGATTAATCTTTTTGAATAATAAATAGTGGTTGATCGAATTCAACCGGGGTAGCATTGGCCACCAAAATTTCCTTGATAGTACCGGAAAACTCAGCCTCAATCTCATTCATGATCTTCATGGCCTCAATAATACACAACGTTTGGCCTTTGGTAACTTTATCGCCAACTTTAATGAACGGATCAGAATCGGGTGAAGGAGATTCATAAAAAGTTCCTACAATAGGAGATTTCATTGTATCCCCCGAAACAGCGGCAGGAGCAGGTGTTTCGGTTGCAGGGGCAGATGCCGGAGCCGGTGGAACCGGAGCAGCCACCTGAGGTGCCGCTGCAGCCATTGGCTGGGTATAGGTAATCTGTTCAACGGTACCTGTTTTTTTCACTTTGATTTTGAAATCGCCTTCTTCTATCGAAACTTCATCAACTTCGCTTTCAGCAATTAAATCCAGAATGTTTTTGATAAGCTTTAAATCCATAGTTTGTTATTTAGCACGTTCGATGTATGATCCGGTTCGGGTATCCACCCTGATTTTTTCGCCTTCCTGAACAAATAAAGGCACATTAACTACCGCACCTGTTTCAAGGGTTGCCGGTTTAGAGCCGCCTTGGGCTGTATCTCCTTTCACTCCGGGATCCGTTTGGGTGATGGTTAGAACCAGGTGATCTGGTGGTTCCGCATATAAAACCTGTTCATCGTCAGCATTGAATAGCACTTTGCAATTTTGGCCTTCCACAAGAAAATCCTGTCGTTCAACCTGGTTGGGTTGAATAGGAATTTGTTCGAAGGTCTCATTGTTCATGAAATAGAACATGGAACCATCGTTGTATAAATACTGATATTCCCTGTTTTCTACCCGGATGGCCTCTGTTTTTTCGCCAGAACGCCAGGTTTTATCGATGTTTTTTCCGTTTACAATGCCCTTTAGTTTAGTTCTTACAAATGCAGGGCCTTTCCCGGGTTTAACATGTTGAAATTCTGTAATAGAGTACAATTCACCATCTAAATTCAGAACGAGTCCATTTCGGAAGTCTGAGGTGGATACTTTTGCCATTAAAAAATGTCTCCGTTTTTAGTTGGGCAAAAATAGTACTAGCTGCCCTCGATAACAAGTCGTTTAGATGAAATTGCTGATGATGTTGTAGAGAATTGCTGCCGGACAGATAAACTTGATAAAAATTGGCCAAACCTTCCCGAATAAAGACTTCTTTACTCCTTCAAAGCCACTTTCCATTTCATCCAATGCGGAATCTGTTTTCCATACAAAGGCAATGAACACACAGATTAGCACCCCACCAATGGGCAGGCCAAGATTGTTGAAAATATAGTCGAAAGTTCCGATTAGTGAGGTCTGGAAAGACACTACCAAAGTTATTACCAAAATACCTAAACCAACTCCCCAGGCAGCTTTCTTACGAGGAACATTGTGCTCGTCAATTACATAAGCAACAGGAACCTCAAGAAGAGAGATCGTAGAGGTTAGTGCAGCAATACTTAGAAGCAGGAAGAATACAACTCCTAATATCAAACCAACGGCACCCCCAATAGTATGGAATAATGCCGGGAGAATCTGGAATACAAGATTTGTACTGGATGCGAGTTGGTCGCCCACAAAAATTTCGATTCCGGCAGCCTGAGCAACATACAAAGCAGGGATGATGAGTAATCCGGCTAAGAAGGCGATTCCAACGTCAGCAACGGTAACAAATGCCGCAGCCTGGGGAATGTTTTCCTTTTTATTCAAGTATGATCCATAGGTGATCAGCGCACCCATTCCTAAAGAAAGCGAGAAAAAGGCCTGGCCCATCGCCGAGAAAATCAACGTGGGATTGATTCTGCTGAAATCGGGAAGTAAATACTCCCGTACACCATCCATTGCCCCTGGCTGGAAAAGCACATAGATAGTCATTATGACGATAATTCCGATCAGCAGCGGCATCATCGTTTTAGTGGCACGTTCAATTCCTTCACTTACCCCACCTGAGATAATCCGGATAGTGGCCATCATAAATACAGCGGCAATAAGGGCATTTTTAAAGCCATTACCGGTATCAGTAAGCCAATCTGCACCAGCTTGCCAACCCAGGAAGTAAAAAATTTCTTCAAATGCATAGCCGAAAGCCCAACCCGCAATTACGGTGTAAAAGGAAAGAATCATCACTCCGCAGATAACTCCCCAAAGACCAACTAGTGGGAAAAACTTATTTGTAGTAAGTGCTTTAAAAGCACCAACAGGGTTCTTACCGGATTTACGTCCAATGGATAGCTCAGCTACCATTACCGGGAAACCGATGAGAAAAGTACATAGTAAGTAAATGAGTAGGTAAGCAGCTCCACCTTCAGTGGCTACTTTAGTGGGGAACCCCCAGATGTTTCCCAGCCCAACAGCGGAACCTGCTGCCGCTAAAATGAATCCAAGTTTAGAGTTCCATGCGCCTCTATCAGATGATGCTACTGCCAATTGATTATTCCTGTTAAATTAGTGTTAAGCGAGGGGAAAATATTTTATGATCCGTTCAGTCGCAACTTTCTTAGTATAACTCCTGAAGATACGGGCAGTCTGAATTGTTTTTTTACATAGCGAATTCCCTTTGGCAAGCATCTGCGGGAGTTAGCCACCATTTGCCAAACTCCTTCCGGAAGGATAATACGATGAGTATGATCGGGGTCTGCATTTAACGAAATAAAGTAGTCATACTTATCAAATGTTGATTTACCCGAAATGGAAAATGTAATGTGGAGAGGACTGTGATATACTTTAAAGTTTATTTCTTCGGGAAGAGCTTTGCGGAGGGCAGGACTTTTCTTTCGAAGTTCAATTAAACCAAGATAATAATCAAAAAGCTCCTGGTTGGATT
>JAKSCW010000525.1 GCA_022360375.1 Balneolales bacterium | reverse complement strand
TTGTTTTTCAATCAATTCAGCTTCCATAAGCAAAAAATCGCCTACCACCGGTCAACTATGAAATATTACCAGGCTTTCCTGGAAAAAAGAGAACAGGAAGTACGTTATGTTTCCTCGTGTGAACCTGGAAACTCTATTTATCCGGTAATTCAAAGATTAGCAGGCCGGGGAGTTAAAAAGATACATTTCATTGATCCAGCCGATGACTGGCTGGAACGTAGAATAGTTAAATCAGCTGAAGAACACGGCGTGGATATACAAAGTTATGAATCGCCCATGTTCCTGAACTCCAACCAGGATTTGACCACTTTTTTCAAACCGGAAAAAAAGAAATTTTTCCAAACTTCTTTCTACCAACAAGAACGTAAGCGTTTGAATCTGCTTTTGGATGAAGAAGGAAAGCCAGAAGGTGGTAAATGGACCTATGATTCAGAGAACCGAAAGAAATATCCCAAATCTAAAATCCCTCCTGCTATTTCCTTTCCTGCAGAGGACTCGTTCAGCAAGGAAGCCGTAACGTACACGCTGGAACATTTCGGCAATAACTTCGGGTCTTTAAAAGTGTTTCCGTTGTATCCAAATACCCATAAATCTGCCGAAATATGGCTGGATCAATTCCTGGATACCCGGTTCCATGAATTTGGGCCTTATGAAGATGCCATTGTTTCAGGTGAACATTTTTTGAACCATTCGGTACTTACGCCGATGTTGAACGTGGGACTCCTTACTCCTGCCCAGGTTATTGAACAAACTATGAAATTCGCCCGGGAGAATTCGGTTCCATTGAATTCATTAGAGGGATTTATCCGACAAATCATTGGATGGCGGGAGTTTATGAGGGGAATGTACGTGGCAAAAGGTCGCGAGCAACGTACCACTAATTTCTGGGGTTTTGATCGAAAAATTCCTGCTTCCTTTTATAACGGTACCACGGGAATACTCCCCATCGATGTAACCATTAAAAAAATCCTGGAAACCGGGTACTGCCACCACATCGAACGGCTAATGGTTTTAGGCAACTTCATGGTGCTCTGCGAATTCGACCCGGATGAAGTATACCGTTGGTTTATGGAGCTATTTATCGATGCCTACGACTGGGTGATGGTTCCCAATGTGTATGGAATGAGTCAGTTCGCAGATGGTGGACTCCTTTCTACCAAACCCTACATCAGCGGCAGCAACTACCTGATGAAAATGAGCAATTATCCCAAAGGCGAATGGCAACACACCTGGGATGCCCTCTTCTGGCGATTTATGAATAAACACCGGGATTTCTTCCTCAAAAATCCCCGACTTGGAATGCTGATACGGACGTATGATAAGTTTGATGTTGACAAAAAGAAGGAAATTGAAAAAGTTAGTTCTGATTTCTTGATGAAAATCTGAAAAGTCATCCAGAGCCTGCCTCCGCCAAAGCGGCTATGCGCAGGCAGGCGTAGCGATGGATCTTCACTACAAACTAAATACTTGGAAATAATTGTGAAGATTCCTCACCCTTCGACAAGCTCAGGGTTCTGAGTGACCGCCCCGTCATCCTGAACTTGTTTCAGGATCTGAAGGGAGAGAAAAGCATTTTTGGATACTTTTGACCACTCAAAAGGACCCAGGAAAATACTTTAAAATTTAGACCCCCTAATCCAGGTATCCGACCTCGCCCAGCTTTCTTCGAAGGCTTTTTCCAGTTCTTCATCCTCTTTGCCCTGACCTTCTAAGGCTTCCAGTAATCCAAAATACGACCAGCCATTGTTGGGGTGATCTTCCAATTCAGCGCGGTACACTGCTTCTGCCTCTTCAAAACGCTCCTGGCCGAGTAACGCAGCGCCTAACCAATGCCGGGCAGCAAATGGAAGTGGTTCTGGTTCATCGTAATCGAGGGAATCGTAAAGTTCTACCGCTTTCCCGAAAGCAGCTAAAGCTTTATCAACCTCTCCTTCTGTGTGAAGGATTTCACCTTCTAAAATCCCGGAAACACCCCCCAATAACGTCTTGCCGGAGTGGAATCGAAACCTGGATGAAGTTGAATCAGCGAGCATTTTCAAACTTTCTAAGTAGATTCTGGCAGAATCGATGTTTCCTTCTTTCAGGTGCGCATATCCCCAGGAGAAATCCCACATTCCGGCAGCCACATCGTAATCATCGTCCCGTTCGGTAACCCGGAACACTTCATCAAAACGGCCAAAGCGAACCAGAGTAAGCACTTCATACATATTGTTTCCGGTGAGCTTGGTGTAGTCTCGTCCGCCTTGTGTTGCCACCCCGCTTTGTCCATCCATAGAAGCTGCAAACAACAGCATATGCAGGTTATGACTCGGATAAATAGCGAATCCCTCTCCTATGGCCGCTTTTTGATCAGAATGCCACGCCATAATATTGGCTGTTACTGCATCCCCCCAACGGCCAATCTCATTCCAGGTATGAGAAGGCATGTGATTGATATGGCTGGCTCCGGGTATGGACGTGCCAATGTATTCTGAACAAGCTTCTGCTTTGCCGGGATCGGTAGTCGATTCAGTGGCATGAATATATAAGTGGCAAGCCCCCACATGCCTGATATCCTTTTCCAATACTCCTTCCAGCACGGCATGGATTTTCTGTAAATCCGGATCATTCAAATCCCGGTATCCACGGCGCGGTTCCAGCAGGAATAGAGCTTCGCCATAGAACGTTCCTGCATCTAAATCATCGGGATATTTTTCATACAGCTTTCCTGCTGCTTCCGCATACAAAGTATCCCGTACCGTTTGTTCGCCCGAATCGAAATCTTGTGCATAACGAACCGCCATCGTTTCGATAAAGTCTTTTTCTTTTTCTGTAGCATGTCCTTCATTGGTTAGCTCCAATGCTTTCTGAATGGCTGCATATGCCCTTGGAGATTCAGCTGCCCTCATCCTCCCGTTCAGATACGATCCCCAGGCCCAGGCTTCTCCCCAGTAACATATCGCACAATTGGGATCATTTTTCCATGCCTCCCGAAAAGAACGAGCCCCATCTTCTTTCGCAAAGGCATACATCATCTGGAAACCCTGATCAAAATACTTCTGCGCCATTTCATTTTCGGAGGAAATAGGACGATGAAAGTCACCTAAAGCCTTTTCAAATAACCGGAATGGCTCATCAAAGCCTTCAGGATAAGTTATTTCGGATTCCTGGCCATTAAGTGATAACGAAATAAAAAATACCCCAAATAGCAGAGACAGATGTTTTTGAAAGGACATAATCAGGAAATTAAATAAGGAATTTTACTGGTTAACTGGTAGTTTATGAAAGTACTCAAAAGTTTTGGATTTCCTGAAAACAAAGAATTTCAATATTACCTCGTACCTGGCGATTGCGGCCCTTGTGCTGAATGTGATCCTTCCTGTTATTGCCTCGGCTGGTGGATTTTCTTTTTGTGATATGATGAAGCCAGATTCAAATAAGGAGATACATCATTCGTCTTCTGAAATGAGCATGAATAACAAAAATGAGGACTGCCATGGCATGGAAAGGGAAGCT
>JAKSCW010000211.1 GCA_022360375.1 Balneolales bacterium | reverse complement strand
GTGCTGGCGCACATCTAATGCAGTGAGATGGAACCCGAACGTTTTTGCGCAAATGATAAGATCATGCAAACGTCCCTGCTCGCTCAGCCCCTTCATATCATGCTCAATAAGGCTGTCTTCGATCAACTTCAAATCATGAATAAAGTCAGCGCAGGAGTACTTTTGAGCAATTTTCAGGATACCATCCTTGTCTTTCTTTAGCGCGTCCAGTTGTTCCTGCAGGTGCTGCATCATGTGGGTGATTTTCCTGCGGTATGGTTCACGCTGGTAACGGCGTTCGTACAATTCTGAAAGGGGATTGGCAGTTTCTTCATCATGAAGAGAAGCCCTGAGCGCCTCCGAGATGTCCGTTTCTTTGTAGGAAAGGCTGAGGTAACGCCGAAGATGATCCAGTTTCTTAATGTACCTCTTCAGCGCGGTTTTACGCTGTTCTACAATGGTCCTCCAGGTCACGGAAGAAGTCACATTAGGGTTTCCATCCCGGTCGCTTCCAATCCAGGAGCGGTATTTCAACACAATCGGGAGTTCCCCAATCTCTTGGTAATACGTTTCAATGGCCTGGCGGATGTCTGTGTATAAGGTTGGTATTACATCCCAGATGGTGTGCGTAAAAAAGAACAACCCGTTTTCAACCTCGTCTTCCACGCTCATTCGCTCTGCACGTACTTCATCTGTCATCAGCAGCAGGTACATCTGGTTCACAATCTCCCGCTTCAGCTGTTTTATTTCCTCAAATGTGTGGTCTCCCTCCCCAAGCTCATTGATCATCTCGCTTATTTCATGCTGCTTGGTAAGCACACTGCGGCGGCGGGCCTCGGTGGGATGCGCTGTAATAGTGGGCTGAATGTCCATTTTCTCAAATACACTGAGCACTTCTTCCACGGAATACCCGGCCTGCTTCATCTTATGCACGGCATCCAGGATACTTTCATTCCTTGGATTTTCAGCCGTTTCATCATACTCACGGTTCCGGTTAATCCGGCTTATTTCATGCTGTTCCAGGGAATTGACAAGGTGAAAAAAGGTGGTATAGATACGAAGGTATTCCTTCAATTCTTCCGCAGATGATTTCTCCACGTACGCCTGGAGTTCTTTTAACGCTTCTTTATCGTCCTCGTCCAGGGCGGCTTTGCCCAACCGGGGCAATTTCCCCAGGGTTTTAATGAAATCGTCTCCCATCCGTTTCCGGCAAACCACTTCCAGCAGTTCTGTAAGCGCGGCGATATTCTTAGCCAGGTTCTCGTTGATATGATGCTTTGCAGTAAGTTCGCGTACCGTCTCTTTCCAATACATGGTTCTTCGTTTTTTGAGGAGTGAGTGAGCAGCCAATGTAAATAAATCTTCGGCTTTTTTTATTATGCGAAGAAGAAGTTTCCTTTCTCATTGAAATTTAGAACATTTTCCTCCATCTCACTAAAGCGGGACACCTGCCTCAAGGGAGGAATCAAAACTAAATAGCAAAACCATGGACAACAAAAATCGCTGCGACTGGGCAAAAAACCAATCCGAAGCATACATCAAATACCACGACGAAGAATGGGGCGTGCCCGTTCATGATGACCGCGTGCATTTTGAATTCCTGATTTTGGAAGGAGCCCAGGCCGGGCTCAATTGGGCTACCATCCTAAAAAAACGAGAAGGGTACCGGAAGGCATTTGCTGATTTTGACCCGGAGATAGTTGCTACATTCTCTGAAGAGAACATCCAGGAATTACTCCAGGACGAAGGGATTGTACGAAATAAGCTGAAAGTTCGCGGAGCAGTAACCAATGCCCGGAAATTCCTGGAAGTACAGCAGGAATTCGGAAGCTTTGATGCCTACATCTGGCAGTTTGTGGGTGGAAAACCGATTGTGGGTGGATGGAAAAGCATGAGTGAAGTGCCGGCCACCACCCCCGAATCTGATGCTTTAAGCAAAGACCTGAAGAAGCGTGGATTCAAATTTGTGGGAAGCACCATCATGTACGCCCACATGCAAGCCTGTGGTTTGGTGAATGACCACACCGTGGATTGTTTTCGGTTTGGGGAGATATATTAATCAATAGCATTAATTTTAACATCATCAACCCAACCTTTAAGCTCGTTAGAGCTAAGATAGCCTAATCCATAAATCCTCAAAGTGATCTGACCTGAATTATCAGTTACTTGAAATTCATCGGATAACTCAACCCAATCATTTTGTACTGTGGCTCTTAAATTCTTCGTAAGTAAAACACCTGTATCTTCTCTTTTTATAAAGGCACCAACTTCGAAATCTCTTGGCTTTACCCTAAGGGTTATTTTATATGTAGTTTCTTCTTGAAATACAGAATTAGAAAACTTCTGTTCAAACCCAACATCACCATGAAAAACATCTAGTGTATCTGGTATAGTAATTACCAATGATTGTTCACCCTCGTATCTCACCGAATCATCTAATTCAAATATACCAGGTAATCCAAAATCAGGGTTATAGTCAGGAATATCCCAATAAGTAGGATTATCTGATTCCTCAAAGCCTCCATTTTGAACAAAATTTTTAGGGTCTGTCTTTATGCTTCCGATGTTACTTCCTCCAACTTTGCCATTTGAAGCAAGAGTATATACTCGATAAAAGTACTCAAGACCTGGTACAAAACTATCATCTGTATAGCTTGTATCACCAATAAAAGTCGAAATAAAAATCAAGTCACCGGTAGTTTCATCTAATCCTGCATCTTTTTTACGATAAACTTTGTATTCCCTGAAGTCTTCATCAAAAGTTTTTGACCATTTTAATTCTATTTGATCATTATTCGATGTGATTTCAAAGAGGTTAGATGGTACTGGGAGCAAGACCTCAGCCAAGTTATTAGCGCCCTGTACTAAGTATATCGGTGTTGATATTGAACTAGTTCCTTGTTCACTATGATATTCAGAATTGAGAATATGCTCTCCAGTCGATATGTTTTCTATAAAAAAATGACCATTCCTATCTGTCATTGATTTCCAGTTCAAATGATCACCAACAGATACTTCTGCCCCAGAAAGAGGTTCACCGTTATACATTAGTATACCTGAAACAGAAGATGATCCTTCAATACCACTAGGATCATTTTGGCATGCCATAAAAATAAGAACTGCGAAAATAGAATATCTCATATCTTCTTTTTTTTATGAGCTTTATATTTAATGTAATAAATGAATATTTGGAAAGCTATCACTTCATAATCATTACAAATAATTTAATCTGTGAACATCCAACCCGCCACCCTCTCCGACCAAACCCAAATCAAAGAACTCCACCTCTCGGCGTTTGGAGAGGAAGAAAATGAACTGGTAGCCCAACTCGCCGTGGAGTTGCTTTCAGAACCAGAAGTGCATGCGTTAGTGGCCACGATGGATGAAAACATAGTGGGGTATGCAGCCTTCAGCCCGGTGCGCATTGAAAAGCACCCGGATTACCGTGGCTATATTCTGGGCCCATTGGCGGTGCACCCCGGGTTTCAGAAAAGTGGCATCGGTTCAGCGCTTGTAAACCAAGGGCTGGAACACCTTCAAAAAGAACACACAGATTTCGTGCTGGTGTATGGAGACCCGGAGTATTATGGCAGGTTTGGCTTCCTGGTTGAACCTGCAGAATCTTTCATCCCCCCATTTAAACTGGAACACCCGTTTGGCTGGCAGGTTATCGTTTGGAACCCGGCCGCATCCTCCCCCTGCCAGGTGCGTTGCGTGGAGCCGTTGAATGATCCGGGCTTGTGGTAGTTGACATCGACAAACTCAGCTACTTCAAAGCTGTCATGCTGAACTCGTTTCGGCATCTGTAGTGCGTAGCTTTCAAAATGTTATGGCCTGGATCAACGAATCAATCCTCACAGATCCTGAAATAAATTCAGGATGACGAAATATTGGGTCATGCTGAGGCTACTGCCGAAGAATCACCCAGTTTTAATACCGGTTAGTGCACGCTTCTTGAGGTGAGTGCTATCTAAGTTTCGCAACACCCTCCGTCACGTTACAGCGTGACACCTCCCTCAAGGGAGAACTTACTTTAAAAAGATACTCCAATCTGCTTTTGCCACAACTTACTAACCGTCATTCCTGCGAAGGCAGGAATCCGGATCAAACAAAAAGCATCCCTTTTACTTCCAATCTCAATTCCTTCCAATGCATCAGAATGGAAAGGAGGAGTGCTCTCTAAGTTTCGCAACACCCTCCGTCACGCCACAACGTGACACCTCCCTCAAGGGAGAACGTATTCTAAAAAAGGGCCTGAATCTGCTTTTACCCTTAAAAGGAAGTATGAAAAACGATAATTAAAACCGGTGGGTATAGCTCAGTTTCACAATTCCG
>JAKSCW010000070.1 GCA_022360375.1 Balneolales bacterium | reverse complement strand
TCAGCAAAGATGCTGAACAATTATTGATGCAAAAAAAGAACCGTCGTCTTATCCGGATTAAGAAGAATATGGATAATTATAAAACTACGTTTCGATCGATTTTCGGTGGTTTACTGAAACAAGACGCGGATTTGGAACCTTACGATACAAATGAGTTTAAGGTGGTAACCAAGCGGCAACCTTCTTTAGATGAAATGGAAGATTTATTGTTCGCCTGGAAAGTGGTTCGACATGTAAAATCAAATGCGATTGTTTATGCCAAAGAAGGAAAGACTCTTGGAATTGGTTCTGGCCAAACCAGCCGTGTTGATTCTTCTGAAATTGCCGTTGCCAAGGCACAAAAAGAGGGCTTGTCATTGGAAGGTTCTTCCATAGCTTCGGATGCCTTTTTTCCTTTCTCAGATGGAGTAGAGGCCGCAGCTGAAGCAGGAGCAACCGCGGTTATTCAGCCAGGAGGAAGTATCAGAGATAACGAAGTTATTGCCAAGGCAGATGAACTAAACATGACGATGATTCTTACAGGAAAACGCCACTTTAAACATTAAAAACAATCAACAAATCTGGAAACATCAATATTCGCAAATAGAACTTCAATATTGTATTTTCCAGCCAATTTTAGCCATACGAAAACGAACACCTTAAGCACCTAAAATGTCAGACCGGCTCGGAATTCCATCTCCAAAATCCTCAAAAAAACAACCTAAAAAAGGGTTATTCGATTTTTTATACACTGATATTGCCATTGATCTTGGCACAGCTAATACGCTCATCTACTCTCGTGGAGAAGGTATTGTCTTAAACGAACCTTCAATTGTTGCACTAAATCAACAGGATGTACCAGTTGCAACAGGCCATGAAGCACGCCTGATGCATGAAAAAACTCACCGCAAAATTCGAACCGTCAGACCTCTTCGTGACGGGGTTATTGCAGATTTCGAAGTTGCTGAGCAGATGATTCGAGGCATGATCAAAAAAGTAAAAGTCAAATGGTATTCAAGTACCCGCCAAATGGTTATTTGTGTACCAAGTGGTATTACAGAAGTTGAACGCAGAGCAGTTAGGGATAGCGCTGAACATGCTGGCGCAAAAGAAGTATTCCTGGTTGACGAACCAATGGCGGCTGCAATCGGAATTGGTTTGGATGTTCACGAACCTGTTGGAAATATGATCGTGGATATTGGAGGAGGTACCACCGAAATCGCTGTAATTGCCCTTTCTGGTATAGTTTATGCCCAATCCGTACGGCTTGGAGGAGATGAACTGAATGATGATATTATCAACTATTTCAGAAGGAATCATAATTTACTGATTGGTGAACGTACCGCGGAGAAGATAAAATGTGAGATCGGTTCTGCGGCTCCCCTTGATGAGGAACTTGAGATGATTACAAAAGGGCGTGACCTTGTAAATGGTGTGCCACGAACCAGGCATATCACCTCTAAAGATGCAAGGGAAGCAATGGCTGAATCAGTGAATACCATTGTTGAGTCCATCACTAAGTCGTTAGAACAAACCCCACCTGAACTCTCTGCAGATATTTTGGATCGGG
Organism: Balneolales bacterium; assembly: GCA_022360375.1. GTDB lineage: Bacteria > Bacteroidota > Rhodothermia > Balneolales > Balneolaceae > HXMU1420-13. Next base: position 1,504 of record JAKSCW010000070.1, on the reverse strand, counting down.
GTATTATGCTTACTGGTGGTGGAGCGTTATTAAAGAATTTGGACAAGTTGATCATGGAAACAACTGATCTGCCTGTTCACATAGCCGAAGACCCTCTTACAGCAGTAGTTCGGGGTACTGGGGCTATCCTAGAAAATCTAGATTATTTCCGTCCAGTAATCGATTCATAATCAAAGTGAATGCGATTTAGAGTATTTAAAGTTGAAAATGCTACCGATTATATAGTAACTGCCCTTCTTCTCGTTTCTTCGCTTGCAATCGCGATTAATCGTCATCAGAATGGCCTGAATACTTTACGCCAAATTTCGATTACTGTAGTTAGTGTACTTGAAGAACCGCTTTCAAATATACGGGTTTACCGGCAGGCTCTGCGTACAAATCGATATTTGCAGCGGCAAAATGTACTCCTTCAGGATGAATTGAGCCGCCTTCGGGCAGTAGAACTTGAAAACGATCAGCTAAGAAAGCTTTTAGAGTTTCAGGAAGCATATTCCAGCGAACTTCAACCCGTTCGTTTTGTTTCAAAAAAGCTGTCTGGTATCAATAATACCTTTACTGTTAATGTTGGAGAATTGGATGATATTGAAGTAGGTATGCCGGTTGTGAATTCGAATGGTTTGATTGGGAAAGTAATCCTGACCAATAACCGATATTCGCAAGTAATGCCCTATTACAATAATCTATTCCGTGTTAGTGCAAGAGTTCAGGAAACACGTTCAATGGGTATTGTAAGTTGGACCGGGGAAAATATGTCCGAACTTGTAATGGATTTCGTTCCGAAAACAATAAATGTAGAGGCAGGATATACCATAGAGACCAGTGGTTTTGGAAATGAATTTCCAGCAGGAATTCCGATTGGATACGTACTTAGAACGGAAGAACAAGATGGCATTGATACCCAAAGAATTTATTTAGCCCCATTCACCTCCTTATCGGAAGTTGCAGAAGGGTTTATTATTAAATTTAAACCTGATACCTCCATTATTCAGTTAAATGAAGGGATAAACGAGCTATTTCGATGAGCGAAAAATTTGTAAAAGATATATTCTTTGGTATTCTTTTTATTGTGCTCGAAGTGCTTTTTTTTCAGCACCTTTCTTTGTTTGGAACAACCGTAGACCCACTTATTTTTTTCTTGCTGTGGCTAGTGCCCAAATATGAAAGATCCAGGTTAGTTATAATAGCTGCTATTCTGGGGTTAATTCAGGATGCTTTTTTTGATCTTTGGGGAATCATGATGTTTTCTAAAACCCTTCTTGTATTTATCGTTTTTAATTTCATAAAACGAAGATCTGACAACCAACTTCTCCTCTGGCAAATCTTTCTCTTTGTTTTTGGAGCAGCGCTTATTCATAACATAATTTTTATGGCGCTCAGCAGTTTTTTTACTGCATACGCCACAAGTTTTTATCCATTTCTTTCTATTGTCGGGGGAGCATTTTACACTTCAACAGTAGGAGTTTTAATCTATATTTTTCGAGTACGATAATTGCAAAAATCAAAT
>JAKSCW010000427.1 GCA_022360375.1 Balneolales bacterium | reverse complement strand
CGTTTACATGAAAAACAAAATGTGATGGTCATCATGAATTCCAACGAAGATACCGCAACAATTCCAAGAGATGTTTTGTCCGAAATTCTGGATCACTACAAAACCGGCACCAATATAATTGATGGATCAACCATCAATGTGTTGCAGGATTTTGAGGCGCCGGGCAAAACGACCAGTATCTGGGAGTTGGAATAATTGATATCATACGGGCGTATTGCAATACGCCCGTATGATATAATCAAGAAAAGAGCCTCTCTTTCAATAGTTTTGCATTCCAACTAATCAGACCCATCATCAATACAACCAGGGCAATGAATATAAAGCCTCCATCAAGCTGGAAATGGTGAACCACATACCCCATTACGGGCTGGGATAACATTTCACCAATGGCACCAAGAATCATAACGGTTGCCAAAGCGTGAGAGCTTTGCTTGGCAGCCACGCTAAATATAAAAGGAAAAATAACAGCGATTCCTCCTCCCAGCATAAAGAACCCAATACTTGAAATCCACACATTTACTGCTGCAATGGCTATACCAATTCCGGTTGCGGATACCAAACAGCCGACCGCTATTACATTTTTTGCTCCAAACCTGTTGCGTAACCGGTCACCCATAAATCGCATGAACAGCAGTGCAAACGCATAAATCAGGTAGCCAAAAGCTGCTACTCCTTCTGAGGTATTTAAGAAATCGGTATAGAATAACGCTACCCAGTTCATGGTAGAAGCTTCTGTAGTAGCGGCTAAGAAAAGAATAAAACCCAGAACCAGTATTGCAAATTCCGGAATGTAGAATTTAGTGGGCTCGTTCGATTCATACATATGTTTATCGGGAATGAAACGATAGGCATTCAGTATAATCGCCCCCATGAGCAGGCTGAGTAAGGAAAAGTGGATAATCGGAGATACTCCCGTACTCGAGGCAAGGGCTCCCAATGCCGCACCTGATAAATTACCTACTCCAAACCAGGAATGAATGGTAGACATTTTAGACGTTCCCAGCCGCACCTCGAGGTTCGAAGCCAGTGCGTTAATCGAGAAATTATACACAGAAAAGGACGCCCCGCATAGTATCATAACCAATGCTAAAATCTCCCAATTTGGCGAAAGTGCAACCGGGATAAGTGAAAAAGAAAGTATCCACCCGGAGTAAATGGAAAGACGCCTGGCCCCGATTTTTTGTACAAGAATTGCAGACAATGGCAGCATTACAACCCCTCCAATTCCCCGTGCCAATAGCACATAGCCTAATGTAACCGGAATCAGTAATGCAGAATCACGAATGGCGGGAATCCGGGATGCCCAGCTTGCAAAACACAGCCCGATCAGGAAAAAAGTAGCACAGATTGCAACCGTTTCGTTTCTGAGTAATAATCGCTTTTCCGCTTCTTTTCCCGCCAATTATATAATAAAATGAGCTACAAAATTTTGAGTTGTAAAAATACAGTTTAATTCCGTGAATGTTACATTTACTTTGCTGCCAAACTTAAACAATGTTTCAGCTTATGATTCAATTAAAAATGGCCAAATCGGTATTGGCTTCATTAAATATTCAAGAATCTGTTCTTTTTTAAAGACAGAAATCGGGATTCAAAACTGCGTTTAATGATGTTGGATACGGAGCAGTAGTTTGCGATTCGATTCCTGGAAGTATGATGATAAAATCTTCCCTGAAAATACCAGTTGCTACCTGCACCTGGAGCAAGGAATTGAAGCATTGTATTCTGAATATCGAAAGGCAGGTGTATCGCACCCAAAAAGAATGTTAACCAAACGGCCCGGGCTATGGTTATGCGTGAGTTTGCCATCGTTGACAATTTTGGAAACCTGATTAGAATTGAACAGGAACGTGTTTCCTGAAGCTAAAACCATTCACCTTTCAATCTTTTGAACTGCTTACTATGGAATATTCAGTATTACTCATTCTTCATGTTTTTTTGGCGATCGTCATCATCGGTGGAATATTGGTGGCCTTCCTCATTGTTCTTCCCTATGCACGTAAAACGAATGACCCGGATTTTGCTTTCACTTTCATAAAAGCATTTGACCGGGGTTCTCATGCAATTCTTACAATTCAGTTATTGATCGGCTTCCGCCTGGGAATGCTATATCTTCCAATAAGCGAATGGTTTAAGTTTGAAACTCACCTTTCAACTACCATGGTTTTAAAGCTGTTGTTTTGGGTACTTCTTTTTGCCTCGCTGATTATTGGTAAAAAAATGGGCTTATCCTCTCCCGAAAAAGGTTCTTTAAAAACAGCAGCTCAATATTTCGGTTTGCTTTCCATTTTCGCTTTAGCACTCATGGTACTTGGGTTGAATTTTCGATTGGTCTTATTCTAATTTTAAAATTTGCCTTGTTTCGTTAAAGTTAGCTATGCAAATAAAACACCTGTTATTAATCTCATTTATCTCTTTGTTCTTAGGGAATTGTTCTTTGTTTGAAAACGAGCAGGAAGATTCTGTGTTAGTTGATGTTTTAACTGCCAACTCATGGGTCTTGCTTCCGGTAAGTATACCTGATCAAAATTTTAGAGAACCCTGGTTCATAGAGATGAATTTCTTCAAAGATGGTTCTTACGTCTATGAACATATGCTGCTTGATGAAGACCGTGATTTAATTGGTCATTTGGTTTACGAAAAAGGTGCCTATGAGATTAGAAATGGGAGTTTTTATGATACCCGGATTTATTTATATGATGCGCCATGGGATAGTTCTAAAGGGGAATATATAATTCAACCCTTCAATATTGATTCACATAGGGTGGTTTTATTGGATCACCCTACAAACGTTGCGGATATCATATTAAGTGAAAATACCGATACACTTCGCTTTATATATAAGTGTGGATTATCTAACTCATGTTCTATTCCCACTTACGTAGCAGTCGACAATTAATTCAACCGTTCTGCAAGCATGGCTTGCAAATCATCAAATTTTTCCTGCGGAATTAACACTGAATCCAGCCCTAGCTCTTTTTGTATCCTGTTGTTTCGTGATGGACCTAATTCATAAAAAAGCTTAAGGTGATCAAGCTCCATGTTCATGTATCTTTCAGTAAACCGGTCTTTGAAGCGAATGGTTTCTGCCAGCTCCTCCAGTTCCCGGATCAATCCTGATGAACTTCCACTCAACAATTGATCTACCTGAACACCTCGCCAGTCGCTAAGCGGAAGAGTATATCGCATAGGAGTTATTCGTTTCAATAATTGGGCAGGCAAAAAGTAGGCACTGTCAATCTGGTTCTCCAAAAAAAATAGAAGCCTGAGCAACGCGCCTAACCCCTTCCGAACCCGTAAATGACCTTTAAAGCAGCCATAAATTTTCGGGTATTCTTTTAACTGGCGCATGGAAAGCCTGAACTCGCGGGAATTGCCCCGGCGAGTGGTTGAAATGAAGTAATACGTTTCCGGCTTTTTATTTGCGGTATTAAATGGAGGGCGCAGAGAACGAATGAGCAGATTCTCAAGAAGTATAGCATCCATTTCACTTTTACACACTTCTATCCCAATACGATGGACCTGCGCTACCATTCGCTGGACTTTACGTGAAGAAGAATACCGATAAGAAGTCAACCGCTTTTGGAGATCCTTCGCTTTACCCACATAAAGAACTTCTTCATTGTTGGCATACATCGTATACACCCCGGGAAGATGGGGAAGGTGTTCAGGTAATGCCTGATTAACCCGTTCTTTTTGGGTTTGAGCTAACGATTCAAATAAATCTAAGTTCAATTTAAAACACTAAAATTTTATACCTGTAGCAATGGATACCGAATTTAAACCAGAGCGTGTACCCGTTAACCTGCCTCTTAATCGTGAATAAAGAAAATTTCCTTCCAAACCAACACCTAAAAATAAGCCAAAATAGCTATTTGGTGTATCAAAATCGAACTCTTTTCTATCGGCAGAATTAACAGATATACCTGCGGTTGTATTGTTATAAACTCTTGCCGAATGAAGGACTCCGACCTCCAAAAACATTCCTGACAAGCCCTGGGTTGCTCTTCGGGTATACCAAAACTGAATATCTCTTGTTCGATAATCTACTTCTATATCAGATACGAACCTATTTACAAAACTATCAACTGTTCCTTCATCTGTCGAAAACGAGATATCTGATGTAAACTTATATAAATGATATTCAAGGGCTATTGATATTGAATTTCTTTCCAGGTCATATGGAAGAATAATTTCAAACTGGTAACCAATTCCGTAACTGAAACTATTATTGAAATTCCCGTCCAAATTCCATCTCAAAAAATATGACTGCATATCAATAGTAATCTGGACTACTATATCAATTATTTCTTT
>JAKSCW010000071.1 GCA_022360375.1 Balneolales bacterium | reverse complement strand
CCCTCTTTATTGGTGGTGCTTCTTGTGTCCCTTGCTAAAGCACTCAGCTTAGAAGGTAGTGGGGCAGGAATTAAGTACCTATTCACTCCAGACTGGTCTACTTTGGCTGATCCTAAAATCTGGCTGGAAGCGCTAACCCAAAATGCATGGGATACAGGAGCAGCCTGGGGGTTAATCCTGACGTATGGAGCCTACATGCGAAAACAAGACAATATCACAATTAGTGCCTTTCAGACCGGGATTGGGAATAATACAATTTCATTGCTTGCAGCTGTAATAATCTTTTCCACTGTTTTTGGTACCCTTGGTTCAACTATGTCGGATTCTGAGATTCTGAATGTGATGAAAACATCGGGACCAGCCAGTACAGGATTAACCTTTATTTGGATGCCTCAATTATTTGCCAGCATGAGTGGAGGTGGAATTTTTTCTATTTTATTTTTCCTCGGGCTTACATTTGCTGCGTTTAGTTCGTTGATTTCAATGATTGAATTGGCAGTAAAGGTTTTTGTGGATACCGGTATTTCACGTAAACAAGCAACACTTTGGATTTGCGTAATTGGCTTCGCGTTTGGTATACCTTCTGCGTTAAATCTAACATTCTTTGCAAACCAGGACTATGTATGGGGGGTGGGGCTTATGGTTTCAGGAGCATTTATCTCTTACGCAGTGATAAGCTTTGGGGTGAAGGATTTCCGCTTAAACCTGGTAAATACCGAAGGAAGTACAACGAAACTAGCAGGGTGGTGGGATATTATTATACGCTATGTAGTTCCCGTAGAAGTAATCACTTTGCTGTTTTGGTGGATGTATCTAAGTGCCACAGAATATGCTCCTGATAGCTGGTACAATCCTTTTGATCCTTTTTCTGTAGCAACCGTTATCGGACAATGGTTTTTAGCATTGGGATTGGTCTGGTTTTTCAATAAAAAGTTAGTACCTAAAGAAGGTTAACGCTCTTTCATTTTTGTCTCGATGCTTTTTAAGGAATCCCGGATATCCTGAAGCACTTCGACTATGGATTCCGATGAATCTGCAGAAGATGAAGATGTATTGTCGGTAACCTTATCTCTCTGGTCAAATACCATTTTTCGGAATTCATGGGGGTCTACAATCCCTATTAAGCTCATATCAGCCCCTGCATTTGCTGCGTTTCCGGCGGTTTCAATTTTCAGGATGCTTAGACCAAGCCCTTTCAATAAAGGGCCTTCTTTAAACGTAAGGTCCTGAATTTTGTCCAGAGGGATTGTTTTTTCTACCTGAACCAGGAATCCTTTTTTGAATCTCAAACTTCGTGTAGTTAAATCACATTCTAATCGCTCGTAATATTTGTGTATAAAAAAGGGGGCAATGATAAACCAGAATGGTAACAATGGAATGCCTATAAACGAAATAAGAAAAATGAAGGCTCCATATAGATTAAGATAGGTTTTAAGCTTAGGGTTGAATTCTGCTGTTTTCAGTATCGTTGGCTTGTTCGACATATCAGATTTTTAAATGAAAAAGGCGTTCAAAAGAACGCCTTAAAGTAACTAAAAAAGTACGGAAAACGATTAATTCGATTCTGAATCAGGAATTTTATTTCTGGCGATAAACTCCATAGCAGCTGAATTCATACAATAGCGTAAACCTGTAGGTCGGGGCCCATCATCGAAGACATGGCCAAGATGCCCGCCACAATTTGAGCAAACAATTTCAGTTCGAACCATAAAAAAACTGCGGTCTTCCAATTCTACCACCAGGCTATCCTCAAGAGGTTTCCAAAAGCTTGGCCAACCAGTACCACTTTTATATTTATGGTTTGAATCGTATAACTCCTGGCCACAACCTCTGCATACATAAATCCCATCTTCGGTATTATCGAAATATTCATTTGTGTAGGGTATTTCGGTTCCTTTTTTACGAAGAATACGGTATTGAGTAGGAGTTAGAATCTCTTTCCACTCTGCTTCCGTTTTTTTATAAGGAAAATCAGGCACGGTGTCATTTTTTGCATGATTGAACTCGTGATCGTGATCATGATTATGATCTGTAGTTATTTCTGGTGATGCTGTAAACGCAAATACTCCAATTAATAAAACAGGGAGTAAGTAAAGAATGTGTTTATGCATGATATTCTATTTATGATGACTAACTATTTTTCAATAAATAGCGATCCAGAATAGATTTATCATCACAAAAAAGTAACAAATACGGTACGTAGTAAAATTTACCAGTCCCATCCGTCACCAAAACGATCGAACTCGTCTTCAAGAAGAGGTAGATTTTTTTGATGAAAAATTCTCATTCCAATCGTAAAACCAACCCAGAAACGATACTCACGTCCTTTTCTCTCGGGTGACCACAAACTATACCAGGTATAGTCATTTGCCGAATTTACACGCGTAACCTGCATGTTTACAGAGGGGCCTCCATAGATAGATAAACCATTTCCAAATCTATTACCCACCATATATTTGTGGGAATAAATCAAGTTTAACGTTCGATCCCATTCCTCTTCAAAGATATGATGAGCACTCAATTCCTGGTTCACAAAAAGAGTGTTTGACTCAACATTTTCCCATGAATCCTGGATGTTTTTTTCAAGTCCAAAACCAAACCCGATTCTATATACATTGCGGTCAAAAGAGGTGTTGTATCCAAACATGGCCAGGTTATAGACCCTGTAGGTTCCCGTGGTTACTGAAATGTCAGTAAAACCGGCGTCGGAATATCTTACATCAAAGTTTTTCCTGCCATTGCCATACAAACTCAAAACACCCAGGGGCATTCCTTCAAACTCCTTGGCAATATTCAAAATACCTACCTGAAGCCCCATTCCCGTATTGGCAATATTTAAAGGAGCGGCACTTAACCCCTCAATACTTCCCGCAATATTTGCAACACCAGCAGCAACAAGCCCTTCTACTTCATTTGCGACATTGAATCCGGCAGCGGCCATCAACCCGGATGCAGTTCCGCCTGCATAATTAATACCTCCTGTAGCTACGAGTCCTTCAAGGTCGTCTCCCGCAATATTTGCAACTCCGCTGGCTTGTAGTCCTGATACATTTCTTTCCGCATAATTTAACACACCCGCTGCCATTAATCCCTCAATATTGGAATTACTAACATTTGCTATTCCAGCTGCTTGTAAACCTGCGCTCGAGCGACCGGAATAGTTTAGTCCCATTGTGATTTGCATACCTTCTAATGATTCTTTAGCAAGATTAGCGAGCCCGGAAATCTGTACCCCAGACATATCATCTCCCGCGTAATTGAAACCACCGGCAATACTCATCCCCGCAACATCTCCCTTAGAGAAATTGGTGACACCTGCCAACTGAAAACCATAGGAGTAATATTTTGTTGCATTGAAAAGTACACCAACTTCGGTACCATCTAATCCTCCATGATATCCGCCAAGTAGATTGATTGAATATTTGGCAGTATAGTTTGGAGCATTTGTCCAATTCGTTGAAATGGGAGGAAAGAGGGTTAATCGCCACTTCCTGTATTCCAATCCCATATTTCCTTCATAATTTGATTGTGCAAAAACAGCAGAAGACAGAATACCTGAAAAGGCTAAAAGTGCCCCAAATCTTTTTTTAAACATAAATCTCCAATCAAGTTTCCGGATTTGGAACTACTACGTGTTGTTATCTAAAAGTTTCAAATTAACGTTGCGGTATTAAGCGGGATTTAAACCTTCGAACCGGCTATCAAGCATATCGTTCCACAATTTAACTTCGGGAACTGAATCCAGAAACTCCGACACATCTCCATCTATAACTATGGATTCGATGTTATCTCCCTGAACAATCGAATTCACAACCGCCTGATCTTCTTCTGAAACAACTTGTCCAAACACAGAGTGGCGCCCATCTAACCAGGGGGTAGGAACATGAGTAATAAAGAACTGGCTGCCATTGGTTCCAGGACCGGCGTTAGCCATAGAAAGTTTACCAGGTTCTTCATGCTTAAGTGTAGAATCAAATTCATCTTCAAAAGAATAACCGGGGCCGCCTCTGCCATCACCGTTAGGACAACCACCCTGTATCATAAAATCATTGATCACACGATGGAAATTCAATCCGTTGTAGTATCCACGCTTTGCCAGGTTAAGAAAATTTGCAACTGTTTTAGGTGTTTTTTCCTCAAAAAAAATGACGTTAATACTTCCTTTTGATGTATTTATTGATGCTTTAATTGCCATGTCTGTACGTTTTATATGAAATGAAAAATATGTTAGAATCTATTCCCGGGTTTTGTGTTCCCGTTTGAGCATTTGAAATATGATGGAATTTATAACCAAATAGTAACCCGGATTGTTCAAATATCTTTTTCTCGATTGAGATGCTCAAATCAATAGTATAATTCAGTCTTCCTGAGCGGTCAGTGGGGAAGAATTTGTTCATATATACTATTCCACTTGCTATTCCATATTCAAAACTAACATTTTTTTGTCCACTGGTTTTAAAAATAACTCCAAACGGTGAAATTCCTGCACCCCAGGCATTATCCTTTCTGCCTCCGTCGTCTCTTTTTTCGTAATCATAGGCCAATAAAGGAATGATACCAGAAGTGATGAACATTTGTGTGCCAGGAAATTTGGATTCAACCTTTTTCGCTTTTCCAAAGTAGCTGTACAAAGTTTGAGAGTTTGGAGTTTTGCCAAGAAAGAAAACAGACATGGGGGAGTATCCGATGGAGAACGATGTAAATCTTTCAGTAGAAAATTCAGGAACCTGCTGTGAATATGCCCATCCTGTTAGCAGAGAAAGTAAAACGGAGGTGAGAAAAAAAAATTTAACGAAACGCATGAAGAGAATTAAATACTAAGAATCATCTCTTTTCAATGTGGGAATGGTTGAAAGTATCCATATTGCTAACCAAACTGAGCCTAAGTAATAATTTTTCCCGATTAGCAAGAATATAATGAACCCTAAATAGATAGAATGATAAAACCAGTTTGGTACGGTTGTTTTGGAGGTTTTTTGCTTTAGAAAAGGAACAAAAAAATACAGGACCTTCCCGGCAAATAATAGAATGGTATATCCCCAAACTATATAAGTGAGTACTTCGTTTTGAGTAAACGCAAAGACAATGAAAAGGATAAGGATTGCTATATCCAGTAGTGCATCCTTAAACCAAAGTTTCATAGAGGTTAAAAAAGGTCAGTATCTTCTTCTGTATCAAGAAGAGTGACGTCGCGAGCAAGCAGACCTTTATCACCACTATCTAATACAAACTCCACTTTTTCTCCTCTTTTAAGTTTTTTGAACCCATCTGAATTAATCTCAGAATAGTGAACAAAAATCTCTTCTTCAGTGTCTGAATTGATAAATCCGTATCCTTTTATGTTATGAAACCATTTTACAGTTCCAACCTTTTTTGACGACATATTAGTGTATTTCTGACCCGTAAAAATAGACAATAAAATAAAGGATTTATTTGAATGGTTTTCAAGTTAAATCTAAAATTTTCAATTTGTATGAATTTTGTTCACCCAAAGTACCAGATTCGGAAGCCGGGTGTTGTCTCTTCTCAAATGTTCGGATTCCCAGTTAAAGCTGGAACTTGATTCAACATTCACAATAAAACCTTCTATGGAAACGATGTGTCCTTTCCGTAAACCATTCATTGTTCTTTTTACTTCTTCTGATGAAGGAATTAAATGAAGTAAATCCATTTCGGAGTACATATGCTCCAAAGGTATGGGGGGGCGGGTAAAGCTCATTTTAAAATACCTGTCTGATAATGAAAAATTAATGAACGAGACATTTCTCTCATCAGACATATCATCCCAGCCTACAAGAATATCGATCGGTGATAGTTCAGATCTGTCGTCAAAGAAATATTGCTTTTTAGCCAGAATTCTGAGTTCTCCGCTATACTTTTTTACTGGTATTATGTTTTCACCTTTGTATGTAAAAGGTTTTTCCCAACTCAGGTAATCGATGTTGGGTTTATGGGGAGCTATGATACCGGGGCCATGATTAATGGGGTAAACCGTCCATGCGTAGTAACCGAACAGAGCTAGAAAGCATAACAGCACATACTTGAACATTGGTTTCTCCTGCTTTTTTTATTAACAGGAGTTATCGGCGAATATATATGTTACATAATGGTTTTATCGCCCTTTTTTGGAATCGCCTAAGGCTTTGTATGCGATATAGAAAGCCTCTAAATCTTCTAAATAAAAGTTTTCAAGTATGTTGTTTCCATTCGTGGCATGAATGTCTGAAAATGTAAGGCTGGAAGAATTGCTGTGAGTGAATTCTATCTTAGCGTTTTTAAACTCGACAGAGGAAATATCTTCCAGGGAGAATTCGAGTTTATTAGAAGAAAGAATGTTACTCCGTAATGGAATAAAATTGCCTTCAGAGTCTTCAAAACTATGCATGTCGAGTTTTTGCTGGTACTGGAGTTCAGTATTTGCCAAATCCTTAATGTCTTCGGAGACGATAATATATACGGAAGAACCAGTTAAGCCGAGTCGTACTTCTCCAAACCTGTCAATGATCTCAAAAATAGGATCATCGGAAATGTGTTTAGAATCTTCAGCAAAACCTGCTTCAGAGAAAAAAGTAAATACCAGTAATAAGAATGAAATAAGAAACTTACTTTTGAAGCTCATTAATCCATAGTTAGTTTTAAAGCAATTCACAGCTGCTAACGATTAAAAAAAGATAAAGTTTCATCACCTCGGATAAATACGTTTAATCTTATATCTTAGCTTAGCTCAACGAAGTAACGTCATTTTACTGTGAAACAATTCCAACTGGAGCCAAAAAATTTTTTGTTGCTGATTGTAGATGATACAGAAGCTAATATCAGGCTGTTATCGCATGTTTTAAGGGGAGATGGATTCAATATTATTGCGGCTTTCAATGGTGAAGATTGTTTGGAATTGGCCAGAGAAAGAAAGCCGGATCTGATTCTCTTGGATGTAATGATGCCCGATGTATCTGGTTTTGATGTATGTAAGCAAATCAACCTTGATCCTGAGTTAAAAGATATCCCGGTTATCTTCTTAAGTGCCTTAACTGAAATCAAAGATAAGGTAGAAGGCTTTGAAGTAGGCGGGGTTGACTATATAACCAAACCTTTTCAGAAAGATGAGGTTCTTGCACGAATAAAAACTCATTTATCGCTGAGTCAACTTCAGAAGGAAAGAGATGAACGGATTGAAATTTTGAAAAAAAGAGAGCAGGAACTCAGAGATTTGAATGTCAAAAAAGATGATCTTGTACGAATGGTTAGTCATGACATCCGGAACCCGATTACAGGAATCATTGGGTTATCAAAACTAATGAGAGTGCAACAAGGTATTTCTGAGGAAGACCGTATTTCCATGCTTAAAGTAATGGAGGAGAGCGGTAACAAGTTATTGGATTTGGTAAAAAAGGTGCTTGATAATGATGCAAAGTCAAAAAAACTGGATGAATTCATATTCATAAATACAGATGTTGTTCAGTTGATAGAAAAAGTTATCTCCATTAATTCACCCAAAGCAATTTTAAAGGATATTCAACTTAGTTTTCATAGCGAGCTTTTGATGAACGAATTTTTGCTTGATCCTATTAAAATGGAAATTGCCATAAATAATCTCGTTTCTAATGCATTAAAATTCACATCAAGTAATGGAATTGTTTTAGTAAGTATGTCAAATACTGATGAAGATTTGATTATAAAAGTAATTGACAACGGGATTGGAATTCCGGATTCGATGCAAAAACAAATATTACTACCTGGTGGCAACGAACTGCATTCGCAGGCAGGCACGGATGGTGAGTTGGGGTCTGGTTTAGGGCTTCATGTGGTAAAAAACTATGTAGAAGCTCACAACGGTGATATTTTGGTGGAATCCAGTGAAAACGTCGGCACAACATTCACAGTAAGAATACCAATAAAAGAAAAAGATTAATGGATTATACAGTTTTAGTTATTGATGATGATGAACCAATTCATTTTATGGTGAAAAGTCTTCTGGGAAGTGAGTTTAAACTTAAGCACGCCAGAAACTCGCAGGAAGCAATCGATATTCTTTCTACAACTAAGATTAATTTGATTCTGTCAGATATTCATATGCCTGGTTTAACTGGCCTTGAGTTACTGAAATCGATACGGGCGGATAAAGAAAAAAGCAAAATTCCCGTTTTGATAATGACCAATTTACCAACTGTTGAAAAGGAACAGGAGGCAATGAATCTGGGAGCCGCCGATTTCATCAGGAAGGAACTATTCAATAGTGACAGCGGGAAAATTCTTGAATTAGTGCGAATGAAAATCGTTACCAATGTTCAGGTTAAAGATCTTTCAAGTACACTGGCAGAGAGCAAGAATAAACTGGTAATGACGCTGATGGAAACTGCTCTCAGCGGTGACTTCGAAGATACAGTGGAAGTGCTATGTAGTGAACTACAGGCCATTTTGCACTCCCAAATGATTGGTTTTTGGATCGCAAATGAGGATAAAACGGATCTGATCACTGGTATTGGAGAAAAAATTCCTCATGTTGCTTATCTGGAAAATGTAGCAGAGGAAGAAGCTTTCCAATATTTAAAAAACCATCGTACTCCATATTTTAACAATCACATTTATAATGAAGGTCAGGCCTTTTTCAGAGACTTTTCCAGCAGTAATGGTCTTTCTTCAGAGATCGGAATACCTGTATTTTCAATCAATGAACAAGGGCTGATTCAAAAGGGAATGATGATTCCTGAAGAATCAAAACTATTTGGATTTATGGTGATCAAAAGGTCCACTTTATATTCTATGACTGAATTTGAACTCATTTCCAAATTAGTCGTACAATCTGGCTCCGTACTCTGGAGACTCTATAAAACAAAGCTATAATTATGAAATTAATCAAAAGACATAGTGAATGGGTGGTTTTCTTAACCGGGCTTGTTCTTATGGGAGCCATGGACCCTTACAACAACGCTGATTCTTTATGTCTTTTTGAGTTGCTTGGTCTCCCATTTTGTATCGGAGAAGGTTTGGGGCACTCAATTGCGTTCTTTTTCAGAGGGGAATTAAAATTAGCATTTGAAGCTAACTTTATGGGCCCTCTTGCCGTATTCATTTTAACTTTTCGGATTATTACTATCTGGAAAGATTTGCTTATTAGAAATCAGGATTTAATGGAACTTAATCATGTCTAATCTTATCAAAGCATTACCAGAAGTATCAGGAGATGAAGCTCTCTACTTAAACAAACTTACCGCAGGGATGAACCACGATCAACTTGCAAATTTTGCAAATGCTTATCGTGCAAGAAGAAAAGATCCCCAGATAATTCTAATTACCTGTTTAATTGGGTTAATTAGTATTGCCGGAATTCACAGAATGCTACTTGGGCAAATAGGGATGGGAGTTTTGTATCTATTTACTGCGGGGCTTTGTTTTATAGGCACTATCGTTGATTTGGTGAACTATAAAGACCTTACTTTTCGATATAATCATGAAATTGCCCTGGAAGTGAAGCAATTGATTTAATTATAAATTAAAAACCCGGTTCACATTAAAGCCAATCCGGAATTCTCCCTCAAAGAAGTCGTTCGTATTCCGGGCTATCAAATGCTGCTCTGTAAACCACACTCCGCTCATCAGAAACATTTGGAATACATGGCCACCCGTTTCTATTTCATAAGAAAAAGCCAGGTGGTTTTTTGTTCCATCAGTTCTATCTCCCAGTACGGGTAAGTATTCGAAGGAAACAGACTTCCTTTCATCAAGTTTGAACCTGCCCAGCACACCTAAAGCAAAATGGGTGTGTTCGGGAGTAATTGCTCCCTCTGATGCCTCCACCGTATTGAAGTGAGAGATCATCGGGGATACCTGAAGGGTGATACGCTCATTAAATTTGCGTGCCACCATTACAGCACCCAGGTAGTTAAGGCGTTCAACCAGGGTAAAATCCTCGTAACTGAAATTCTCCTGGGTATTGGTTCCAATATCGCCTTTTAAAGCAACCTCAACTGGAATTTTATCAGATTTAAGTTGCCGAAGAAGCGTGTACTTGAACCGTAAATCAACGTTGTCTTCACGACTCGTTCTTCCAATACCTACGGTAAGTTTATCTGTAATACCATAGTCAATTCCCAAGCGGACTGCAGCTCCCTGATCCAGCCCCCAAAACTCTTCAATTCCACTATCAACCGTGCCAAAATTGTACATGATTAAGCTATTCAGGTTCCGGGCTTCCAGGTTTGTTACGGTGCTCATTCCCGCGATAGAACCGATAAGAAATAAT